>JADYYU010000145.1 GCA_020853515.1 Chitinophagaceae bacterium
CTATTTTTGACAGGGAAGGCCATGAACGCAGTTTTCCGCTGAAAACAAAAACGGCAGTAGCCAAAGATATTGTAGAAAAAATTATAGCTTTACATACATGAAAATAATATTCAGTCTTATAGCCCTCTTCCTGCTGTCACTGCAAGTGCAGGCTCAGGAACTGAATTGCAAAGCCACCGTGATGGCCGATCAGATCCAGGGCACAGACCCCAAGGTTTTTAAAACCATGGAACAGTCGATCACAGAATTTGTCAATACCCGAAAATGGGGCACCGACAATTTTGAAAACAAAGAAAAAATTGAGTGCGTATTTACCATCATCATCAACAAGCAGATCGAAGGGGTAGACGGTGGATATCTGGGTCGCTTGTCAATTCAGGCTACGCGGCCAATTTTCAACACTACCTATAACTCCAACATGGTCAATTTTGTAGACAAGGATGTGGCCTTTAAGTATATCCAGTTTCAACCAATTGAATTTAACGACAATCGTATCGCCGGCAATGATGCGCTCGTTTCTAATTTACCTGCCCTGATATCTTACTACTGCTATCTGATCTTAGGTTTTGATTACGATAGCTATGCGCTGAAAAGCGGGACCGAATTTTATAACAAGGCTCTAAATATTGTGAACAACGCACCTGAAAATAAAGCCATCGTGGGTTGGAAAGCAGTAGAAAGCCAACGGAACCGTTTCTGGCTTTCCGATCAGATCACCAATAACCGCTTTACTGCTATGCGCGATGTGATTTACAAATATCACAGACTCGGGCTCGACTTGCTAAGCACTGACGCTGATGCGGCGAGGGCTACCATCAATGCCACATTTAATACGCTGGCACAAATCAATAGTGAAAATCCGTCAACCATGCTGATGCAGTTTTTTTTCAATGCCAAGGGCGAAGAAATTCTGAATTACCTGGCCAAAACGCCACTGCCGGAAAAGCAAAAATTTGTGCCGATTTTGTCAACCCTCGATGTAAGCAATGCCAATAAATATGCTGATTTGCTGAGATAATATGAAACAATTCATTCTTTCGCTGATTGTAATATTAATAGCTGCCTCCTGTACGAAAAGCGACCTGATACCCGTAAAAAAAATGAGTAAAATATTGCTCAATATGCATCTGGCAGAAAGCTATACCAAATCCATTCCGAGAACCCAAACCATCCCCGACAGTACCGGTGTGATTTTATTTACACCCGAAGACAGTCTGCTGAAATACAATGCCATGATATTAAAGGACTTCGGGATTTCTAAAACTGAATTTCAAAACAGCCTTGATCACTATAAAAAAGATCCTGTGCTGCTCGATTCAATTTATCAGATGATCCTCTCAGACATTGCGATCATGCAGGCAAAAACACCAACAAAATAAACGTTTTTTACAGCGTCATTGCCAGGCAGCCGGCCAGCAGATAAAGTGCCGGCAAGCGTTTGCAAGCTTGTGTATAATATTTCATGCGATGGTCAATAATATTAAAAAAATCTTTAGGGCATTCGTTCATTAATTCTTATTTTCGCAGTCGCCTGCGCATAAGCAGGCTTATTATAAAAATCATAAAGCAGTACTATAAGCAATGGGACAAATCAAAGAACTTTTTTACGAGGTAGCAACAAAAGCATCAGAAGACATCAAAGGTCGGTTAAAAGAACATGGCGAAACAGTCATCGATACAGTTACGCTTTCACAAGCCTATCAGGGCATGCGTGGCATTTTGGGCCTCGTTACAGAAACTTCTTTACTTGATTCCAATGAAGGCATCCGTTTCAGGGGATATTCCATTCCGGAACTGATCGAAAAACTGCCTAAAGCAAAAGGCGGCACACAACCCTTGCCTGAAGGCTTATTTCACCTGATGCTGATCGGCGAAATCCCTGGCGACGAAGATGTTGAACACGTTTCTGCCGTATGGGCCCGTCGTTCTCATGTGCCAAATTACGTTTTTGATGCCATCGAAGCGCTACCTTTGCATACTCATCCGATGACGCAGTTCAGCATTGCCATCCTGGCCTTACAAACTGAATCGCTGTTTGCCAAAGCTTACAAAGAAGGTATCAGCAAAAAAGACTACTGGAGTTTTGTGTATGAAGATACGATGAATCTGATTGCACGTCTGCCAAGGATCGCAGCGTATATCTTCCGTCGTAAATACAGAAACGGTGAACATATTCAGCCAAATGGCATGCTCGATTGGGCTGCTAACTTTGCTCACATGCTGGGCTTCGAAGACGAAGGATTCCGCGAGCTGATGCGTCTATATATGACCATACACGCCGACCATGAAGGCGGCAATGTAAGTGCCCATGCTACCCATCTGGTGGGTTCGGCCCTGAGTGATCCCTATTTGTCATTTGCTGCCGGCATGACCGGTCTTGCGGGTCCGCTGCATGGCCTCGCCAATCAGGAAGTAATCAGATGGATCGAAGAAATGAATGCTCAACTGGACACCACACAACCAAGCAAAGAACAGATAGCCGATTATGTGCTAAAAACCCTGAAAGACGGCAAAGTGGTACCTGGTTACGGCCATGCGGTGCTGCGCAAAACCGATCCGCGTTTTGTAGCACAAATGGAATTCGGCAAAAAATACTGTTCTGAAGATGACCTGGTGCAAACCGTTTGGAAAATATATGAAGTAGTGCCACCGATACTGGAAGGCACCGGCAAAATCAAAAATCCATGGCCAAATGTAGATGCCCATTCGGGTGCTCTGCTGAAACACTACGGACTGGTAGAAGAAGATTTTTACACAGTGATGTTTGGCGTTTCTCGCGCGCTGGGTGTTTTGGCAAGTCTGTGTTGGGATCGTGTGTACGGCTTCCCGCTCGAACGACCGAAATCAGTTACTACTGCGCAGGTTAAGCGATGGCTCAATAAAGAAATCAGTTCGTTAGAATAAATTAGCTGCAGATAGGGATAAGCGGTCAGGAAGGTATCTACTGAGCTATTTGTTGTGCGATTCAGTGATAGCTCTTCACGACTGTTTCGGAATCAGGCCATTGCCAGTTGGCATGACCACTATTCTGCATAAAATACCTGTATACAATGCTTTGTTGAAATCAACTGTCTGCTTAAGGCTTTAAGCAGATCTTAAAGATGACGACGTGGTCGTTGATTTTTGTTCGACCTGAGAATTGCAAAGGCACCTTTCGCCATTCGGTAAAAACCATAGGCGCAAAATAGTCCCAAAAAAATATAGACCGAATTTTTACCAAACCGCTCAGTAAGCGAAGGTACTTTTACCATATAGATGCCAATAAAAATATACAGGGTACCCATGGCTATATCCACATAATTGCGGGTATTGGCAATATAACGATCGTTTCTGTCCCGGTTGCTTGAAGACATGCTTACAGATTAAGTTTATTTTTTTACGGCTGCTTTTTTAGGAACTGCCTTGGCCGATGCAGCCTTTTTTACGGGTGCCTTTTTGCTTACTGCTTTTTTCAAAGCCGCCTTCTTCGCAGTTGCTTTTTTAGTAAAGGCATTGGGCACCTGAGCTTCGATCATTTTTTTGATCTCATCCAGTGTCAGTAAGGCTGCTTCTTCGGCAGTGTATTTGCCCCCTTCAGACTTAGGCATCAGTTTGAGCATTTTTTTCTGAAAACGAACAAATGGTCCCCAGCGACCATTTTCGATACTGATTTTCTCTTCCGGAAATTGCAGTATAAAACGATTCGCTTCCTTTTCAATTTTTTTCAGAATCAACTCGGTGCATTCTGCTTCTGTGATGGTATCAAAATTATATGCACGGGGTATATTGATAAACATATCATTCCACTTAATGAAAGGTCCGAAGCGACCTTTGCCTTTGGTAACCGGCTTGCCATCATAATGCGCAATCGCTGCATCTTCCACCTGTTTGGCTTCAATCACTTCAATAGCCCGTTCCAGCGAAACACCCAGCGGCTCCTCCCCTTTTGGCAAAGAAATAAATTGTTCACCATGTTTTACATATGGCCCGAAGCGACCGATATTGACACTCACTTCCAGCCCTTCAAACTCGCCCAGGGAAAGCGGCAGCTTAAATAGCTCCATCGCTTCTTCAAACGTAATGGTTTCAATACTCTGTGTTGTACGCAAAGTGGCAAACCGCGGCTTTTCTTCGTCTTCCGAATGACCGATTTGTATCATAGGTCCAAAACGGCCAATGCGCGCGATTACACGTTTTCCGCTCACCGGATCAATACCCAGTTCACGTTCTCCGCTGGCACGGTCGGCGGTCTCCATGGTTGTTTCTACCAGTTGATGAAATGGGGTATAAAATTCGCTCAGCATCTGATTCCAGACCATTTTACCATTGGCGATTTCATCAAATTCATTCTCAATTTTCGCTGTAAAATGGTAGTCCATCACCGCAGCGAAATGCTGCTTTAAAAAATCGGTTACCACCATACCAAGATCGGTAGGAAACATTTTATTTTTTTCGGCACCTGTATTTTCTTCCGCTGTTTGACGGCTGATCTGATTTTGGTTGAGTGTTAAGATCTGATAGGCCCTGCGTATACCATCCTTATCTTTTTTAATGACATAATTTCTGTTTTGAATCGTGCTGATTGTTGGCGCATACGTGGAAGGACGTCCGATACCCAGTTCTTCTAATTTTTTCACCAGCGAGGCTTCCGTATATCTCGGCAAAGCCCGTGAAAATCTTTCAGTAGCTGTCATCACCTGTATGTCGAGCGACTGGCTGACACGAAGCAATGGCAACATGCCTTCCTGCTGATCATCATCACTATCTTCATCATCTTTTCCTTCCAGGTAAAGTTTCAAAAATCCGTCAAATTTCAGCACTTCACCACTAGCCGTCAGCTTCTCCGGCTGCGTAGAAATGTTGATCCTTGCAGTGGTCTTCTCCAGCTCGGCATCAGCCATCTGCGAAGCCATGGTTCTTTTCCAGATCAGATCGTACAAGCGCTGCAACTCCGGATTTTCTACGGCACGGTCAGCCATATTAGTGGGTCTGATAGCTTCGTGAGCCTCCTGTGCATTTTCATTTTTATTCTTAAAGTTTCGTTTTTGGTGATATTGGGGACCATAGCTGCGCTCGATCTCTTCCTTAATATTACCAAGAGCCTGTTCAGAAAGGTTCACAGCATCGGTACGCATATAAGTGATCATACCACTTTCATATAAACGCTGCGCCACCTGCATGGTACGCGAAACAGAGTAACCCAGTTTGCGGCTTGCTTCCTGTTGTAAGGTAGAAGTCGTAAAAGGTGCTGACGGTGATTTCCGGGCCGGCTTTACTGTGATATCTTCTACAGAATAAGAGGCCCCTTTACAGTTTTCTAAAAATGATTCCGCTCCCCGGCTATCAGCGATTCTTTTATCATACTCAGCTTTAAAGGAAACGTCTTTCTGGTTAATATCCTTTGCATTAAAAAGGGCTTCTATTTTATAGGTACTGACAGATTCAAAATTATTGATTTCCCGTTCGCGCTCTACGATGAGGCGCACGGCAACTGATTGCACACGACCGGCAGACAATGAGTTACTGCGACTGATCTTTCGCCACAATACCGGCGATAGTTCAAACCCCACAATGCGGTCGAGTATCCGACGGGCCTGCTGCGCGTTCACCAGATCCATATTAACGGTTCGCGGATTCGCCACGGCCTTCTGGATAGCGGTTTTGGTAATTTCATGAAAAACAATTCGTTTGGTATTTACCGGATTCAGCCCCAGCACTTCACACAAATGCCATGAAATTGCTTCCCCTTCACGGTCCTCATCCGATGCCAGCCAAACCTCCTCAGATTTCCTGGCCAGTTGCCGAAGTTCATTCACCACTTTTACTTTATCATCTGATATTTTATAAGATGGCGCAAAATTATTCTTGATATCAATACCCATTTCGTCCTTTTCAAGGTCGCGAATATGCCCGAAACATGATTTCACCTGAAAATCTGAACCCAGTATTTTCTCGATCGTTTTAGCTTTCGCAGGACTTTCCACTATCAGTAAGTTTTTTGCCATTCTAGGGGTATAATATTGTTTAAAAGTTTTGCAAGTATATAAAATAATTATCAAATAAAAATTTTTTACATATTTTGCAAGGGTATCCTGTTAGCGCTGAAAATGTTTGAACAAGATAAATTGCTCTATTATTTTTTATCGATTTATTCAAAATCTCCGTTATTTTTGTAGGATATAAATGAAAAAATCACTTACGGTTCTGCTGCTATTTATCGTGATTGCGGTTCAGGGGCAGGTCATCAGCAGTCAATCAGCAGAAGCACGCGA
>JADYYU010000146.1 GCA_020853515.1 Chitinophagaceae bacterium
ATACAGCGCAAAAATATATGCTGAAATTTCATTCAACTTCACCAATGGCTTTCAGGCGGCATACAGTCAGTGGCGAAAGGGCCAAACAATACAGGTGCAAGGTAATCACTGCAAATGGACTAACGCCTCGTTTGCCAACGGCAGTCAGGATAGCTACCAATTGTATTTACAAAAAGTGTTTGCTTTCGCAGGTTCTTTATCGCTTGCTAAACAACTGAAACCAGTTACAGATATAAGTACATTGCTTGCCGGCGATGTTTGGATCAGGGGTGGTTCGCCTGGTCACGCTGTTATAGTGCTTGATGTGGCCACCAATAAGGCTGGCAAAAAAATATTTCTGATTGCACAAAGTTATATGCCGGCGCAGGATATACACATTTTGAAGAACCCAGGTAACGAACTAATTTCTCCCTGGTATGCGGTAGAGGATATTCAAAATGAACTCGAAACACCTGAATATACCTTCTACAAAACTGAACTGCGGAGGTGGTAATATTAATTTAACGGAAGTCCGCTGTTCGTTTCATCCCCTGATTGACTATATTTGAAATAATGCAAAGTCTGTATTATGCACATTCAGCACTTGTATCACTCTTAAACCTGACAATCATGAATGCATCCTGGAAAAGGTTTTTTGCCACTTTATTTTTAAAACTAAACCATCCGCAGTCAGATTCTGCTAAGAAGCATTCTGCATATCAACGAGCTAAGGCTTTCAGAGAATTTGTGATCAATCTCAGAAGGCATGCCAAGGATGTGGTATTAATAACCATTGGTATTTTTTCAGCATCTTTTGGTTTTAAAGGTTTTCTGCTCACCAATCATTTTATCGATGGCGGGGTCACAGGTATCTCCCTGCTGGTGTCCGCTTTGTCCGGTTTGCCGCTTTCTTTGCTGATCGTTTGCATTAATATTCCGTTTATCATTCTGGGTTATAATATTATGGGCAAAACATTTGCCATTAAAACCGCCCTTGCTATTACGGGACTGGCTATTTGTATTTTTGCAGTCGACTTTCCGAATGTAACAAACGACAACCTGCTGGTGGCTGTTTTTGGCGGTTTTTTTCTGGGGGCGGGCATCGGACTTGCTGTCCGGGGTGGTGCGGTCATTGATGGCACAGAAGTGCTCGCGATCTATTTAAGCCGCAAATTTGGTACCACAATGGGAGATGTGGTGATAGCCATTAATGTGATGATCTTTTCGGCGGCTGCTTATTTTCTTTCAATCGAAATTGCCCTGTATTCAATGATTACTTACCTGGCCGCTTCGCGCACCCTCGATTTTATTATCGAAGGCATCGAAGAGTATATCGGTGTCACTATTATTTCGTCGCACAGCGAAGAAATCCGGCAAATGATTATCGAAAATATGGGTCGGGGCGTCACCGTTTACAGTGGTAAAGGGGGCTTTGGTAAAAAAGGAGACGTACGTGATATTGATATTATATACACCGTCGTTACCAGGCTTGAACTCAATAAGCTGAATACTGAAATTGAAAAAATTGACCCGCATTCATTTGTGGTGATGAGCAGCATCAAGGATACCAAAGGAGGAATGATCAAAAAACGCCCGCTAAAACACTAGTCATTTTTTTTGTATCATCGGCAGATACACTGTTCAGCGGATTTGCGACGCTCCGTTGTGACGGTATCGCTCTGTTCAGCAGGCAATATTCCCTTGACAAAGCTATTTGTTTTCACATCATGCTCACTGCCTGTAAGGCTTTTCACACAAGCGATCAAAACGGATAGCCGATTGCAATATTCCAGATGCCTGAACTGTATTTCAGCCTGTCAAAAGCAAAACCGTAATTTGTGGGTACTTGTGGTTGTTTGATCGGGAAGCCAAGATCAATCCGGAAGACAAAAAAGGAGAAATCAAATCTGAAACCTGCACCGGCAGACATAGCCAGATCCTGTACAAAATATTTGGGATCGAGTTCGCCGCCCGGTATATCTGCACTTTTGTTGTATAACCATACGTTGCCAATATCAGCAAACAAAGCACCTTTAAATACTATCACACCTGAAAACAACTTCAAAAGATTCATTCTGTATTCAGTATTGAGTTCAAACTTCATATCCCCTGTCCGGTCGATATATGATGTATTGGCAGTTGTATCCTGCGAGCGGCCGGGACCGATGGTACGCGCACGCCATCCACGGTTACTAAACGCACCACCGGCAGAGTAACGTTTAATATAAGGTAGCACAGCGGTGTTGCCGATAGGAATACCTGCCCCAATCATCAGCCTGTTTGCCCACTCGCTTTTTTTGAAACGGATATAGCGACGCAGATCTGTTTCCAGTTTTATGTACTGGGCAATGGGCTGAATGTTATCCTGACTGATTTTGTTATAGATGTAATTTACACCTCTCAGAAGGGTGCCGGCTTCTTCAAATGAAATTCGTAGCGTGGTGTTGTTTCTCAGCAGATTGTCAGGATTGTTTTTAAAATCAAAGGTTACATTTTCGCCGTAAATGGTATTGTCTGAAAAGATGTTTCTGAGGTACTGGTTTTGATCAATTTTTTCTTTAAAAGAAGTGCTCAGCAATCGATCAGGCACTTTGGTAATTGTAAGAAATGCAGGATTCAGGCGCCAGTGTTTTTTGATTGTTTCTTTCCAGCTATAACCAAAACTACCGGTGGCATTGATGATCGTATAGTTGTTAATACGTTGTATCAGGCTGTAATTCAGGGTGAAGACGGTATAAGGCAGTGTTTTTTTACTGAACATATTTTGCCTGAAAGGCACTATAAATTTAGGGAATGTAAATTCAGAAGTTATACTGGCATTATTGCCCGACAAATAAAAATGTTTAACGCCATTCAGTAAATTATCATTTCTGAATTCAGTAGAATAGGAGCCCCGGAGCAGCATCTGATTGGCTCCAGAAAATAAATTGCGGTTGCGATAGATGGCACTACCTCCGAATCCAAGAAAATAGTCGCCGTCACTGGTACTGATATCCCCTAATATGGTGGCGTCCATCTTAGGTGCCGTGTTGAGTGTGATATAGCAGTTAAGTTGCCCATGCTCATTGGGTATTTTTTCAAACCGGATGTTTACAAACTGAAAGATTCCAAGCTGATACAAGCGGTTGATGGTGGCTTCCACATCCGCTGTGTTAAAGACGGTGCCCGGTTGTATGAAAATATTCCGCGCGATCACTTTTCGATTTACCGGCAGTGTTTTATATTTAAAATGTATGGCATCATACTCGGTATTTGATTCAGGCACCGTCACATTTTTTGAAAAGACATCATTGATGTCCACAAAAATATTTTTGAACTGATAGGTCTGTGTGTATGAACTGTCCTTGGTTTGTTCAAATTTGATGGTAATATTGATCGTTGTATTTTCTTTTTTTTCGCTGCTGTAATTAGCAGATTGTTCAAATGGATCTTCAGACAGATCGAGCAGTGCCTGCCTGTTGGCTGTATCAATGATAAAACTGATATTGTCCATTTTGAAATCATACAAGCCACTGTTCCGGAAGATCTTGTAGAGTCTTTCACGCTCAAGACCGCAACTGAAATTAGTAAAGGGAAGACCTTTTTTAATGTAACTCTTATCGGCATACTTGTTGATCAGAAACTGCAGATTTCGGTCTTCTGTCTCGGCCGTTACTTTGTCTATCACATAATATTTGCCGGCATCGATCGTATGTTCGATATGGCTGATTTTTGGATTTGATGTGGGAACAATTTTTGAGGTGACTGTCGCATAAAAGTATCCCTGATTGATCATGAACTGCTTCATATTGGCTTCGGCTTTTTTTCTCAGCAGGCTGTCAATCAAACTCGGTGGCTCCACCTTATGCTTCACGATTTTTTCATGCAGGGGATTGTTTTTATATTTTTGATAGTTGTTGTTGTATTTCCAAAGTTTATACTTTGGCATGATATTCAGATCAAGCAAATGCGTATTGGGCTTGGGCTGAGCATAGGCCAGAATGGCACTTTCCAGTTCACCCTTGTATTTTACCGGTTTAATGGTATTCAGTTTTAAAGTGGTTTTACCCAGCAGGGTTTGATCCTTGGTAAGATGTTTGGTATAGTTGCAGCCGTTCAGTAACATGCCTGCACAGCAGATAACTGAATAAAACAGTATGTAGTTTTTGAATTTTGACACTATCTTTAGACCCTATATGATTTCGAAAGCGCAAGTTAAACATATTCGTTCATTAGAGGATAAAAAATACCGGTATGAATGCAAACAGTTTACAATTGAAGGGGCAAAAATGCTGGAGGAATGTTTAAAGTCGGGTTTTGAAATCATACAGATTTATGCACTGAGCAACTGGATACACAGACAGCAGCCATTGCCTGGAATGTTGACGGTAACGACGGAAGTCAGTGCCCCGGAATTAAGTCGCATCAGCAATTTAAAAACACCTCAGGAAGTGCTTGCCGTAGTAAAAATGCCGCAACGTGATCATTTGCCTGCGGTCAGCAAAGCCATTGCCCTCGATCAGATACAGGATCCCGGCAACCTGGGCAGTATTATCCGGATTGCTGATTGGTACGGAATTGATCATCTGATTTGCAGTATGCATACAGCAGATGTATACAAGAGTAAGGTATTGCAGGCAACAATGGGAAGCATCTTCAGGGTGCAATGTTTTTACACCGATCTGAGATCTTTTTTTTTGGAACGCAGCCATCCTGATTTGTATGCCTGTGTGCTTGACGGACAGAATATCAACAGCCTGGACACTAAGAAGGAAGGAATTATATTGATTGGTAATGAAGGCAGGGGTATAGACCCGGAATTGATCGCGCTTTGTAATTATAAAATCAGCATACCAAGAATTGGCCATGCAGAGAGTCTGAATGCGGCGGTGGCAACGGGTATTATTTGTAATAAGTTATTCGGATAATTTGAGTCGCTGTTATGAAAAAGTTATTCTATTTTTGTCCATTAAACTAAAATGATATCAATGAGTCAAAGCACCGGTATCATTTTAATAAACCATAAAATGAAATTTATATGAAATCGAACATGAACAAGGTATTCCGATTGAATATTATGAAAAACAATTTTGCTAAAATAGGTTATGGCAGCAGATTCTTGTTTCTCTTTATCTTCTTATTTGCAACGCAAGATACCTTTGCACGCTGGAACAAAGCCATGCTTCGCATCCGTGAAGAGCGGGGC
>JADYYU010000147.1 GCA_020853515.1 Chitinophagaceae bacterium
AGATTACAGAACCGCTTGAAAAGGCTATCAACGGCATTGACGGGGTACGCACCATTTCCTCATCAAGCAATCAGGGATCGAGCAGCATTACCGTTGAATTTAATTTAACTGCTAATCTGGAAGCTGCTGCCAATGACGTGCGGGATAAAGTGTCACAGACGGTGCGTCAACTGCCACAGGATATTGATGGCCTGCCTACCGTTACAAAATCTGACGCGAATTCAGATGCGATCCTCTCCCTCACTATTCAATCGGATACACGCAGTCAGCTCGAAGTGAGTGACTTTGCTGAAAATGTGCTGGCAGAGCGCTTTCAAACCATTCCCGGTATCAGTACAATTCAGATCTGGGGCCAAAAAAGATTTGCCATGAGGCTGTGGCTTGATCCGGGGAGGCTCTCTTCATTTGGACTGACACCTCAGGATGTGAAAGCAGCATTAGATCGCGAAAATGTAGAATTGCCCTCCGGAAAAATTGCAGGCAATACAACCGAATTAACCTTAAAGACAGCAGGCAGGCTGAAGACCGAAGAAGATTTCGAAAATCTGATCATCAAATCGGTAGACGATAAAGTGATTCGCTTTAAAGACATCGGCGATGTCAACCTCGGCCCTGAAAATGAAGAAACTATGCTGAGGCAATCAGGTACACCTATGATCGGTTTGGGCCTTGTGCCACAGCCGGGCGCAAATTATCTCGACATTTCAAACGAGTTTTATAAACGTTTTGAAAAAATTAAAAAAGAACTTCCACCTGACTATAAAGTCAATATTGCGCTCGATAATACCTTGTTCATTAAAAAATCAATTACCGAAGTGATTGAAACATTAGGTATTGCGATCTTACTGGTGATCCTGATCATTTACCTGTTTTTCCGCGACTGGCTGATCGCTATCCGGCCGCTGATCGATATTCCGGTTTCATTGATCGGTGCATTCTTCATCATGTATAGTATGGGTTACTCCGTCAATGTACTCACCCTGCTGGCGATCGTGCTGGCCACAGGTCTGGTAGTTGATGACGGCATTGTTGTAACCGAAAATATTTATAAAAAAATTGAGGAAGGCATGAGTCCTATGGAGGCTGCTCATAAAGGTTCGAAAGAAATTTTCTTTGCGGTGATCTCCACCTCTATTACCCTGGCGGCCGTATTTATGCCGGTAATTTTTCTGGAAGGATTTGTCGGAAGGTTGTTCAGAGAGTTTGGTGTCGTAATTGCGGGGGCTGTATTAATTTCTGCTTTTGTATCGCTGACCCTGACCCCCATGCTGAATGCCAGACTGGTGCGCAAAGTGCATAAGAAAACAAAATTCTATATTGCCACAGAGCCTTTTTTTCTGCGCATGACTGCTGCCTATGGCGATTCGCTTCGTACATTTCTTAAACGCCGTTGGCTGGCAGTAGTGATTTTGATAGGCTCATTCGTTGCTATTTATTTCGTAGGCTCTCAGTTGCAAAGTGAATTATCACCGCTCGAAGACCGCAACTGGATGCGTATTTCACTGACTGCACCGGAAGGCGCTTCGTACGAATATACCGACAATTTCGTAAAGGCATTTACTGAATTTATCAATGATTCAATTCCTGAAAAGAGAGTCGCCCTGACTGTTACAGCTCCGGGGTTTACCGGCTCAGGAGCTGTCAATACCGCCTTTGTACGATTAGCACTGACGGATGCTTCAGAACGTACACGCAGTCAGCAGGAAATAGCAGATTATGTTTCAAAACAATCTAAAAAATTTCCGCAAGGCAAAACTTTTGTAATACAGGAACAAACTATTTCAGCAGGTGGCGGTGGACGTGGAGGCTTGCCGGTACAGTTCGTATTGCAGGCACCTAACTTTGAAAAACTGAAAGAAAAACTTCCCTTGTTTTTAGAAGAAGCCAATAAAAATCCGGTGTTTCAGGGTGTTGATTGTAACCTTAAATTCAACAAACCGGAAATCAATATCAGCATAGACCGCGACAAAGCAAAAAATCTGGGTATCTCTGTTGCAGATATTGCCCAAACTTTACAACTGGCCCTGAGCGGACAACGCTTTAATTATTTTACAATGAATGGTAAACAGTATCAGGTGATCGGACAGTTTAGCCGGCAAAACCGCGATGAAGTACTTGACATTCGTTCACTGTATTTACGCAATGCAAAGGGCGATTTAATACAGTTAGATAATATAGTCAGTTTTCAGGAAGAAAGCTCACCGCCTCAATTGTATCACTACAACCGTTATCAATCTGCAACGGTATCCGCTGGACTTGCACCCGGCAAAACAGTTGGTGACGGTATCGAAGAAATGAAGAAGATCGCTGCAAAGGTATTAGATCCCAGCTTCACCACAGCGTTAACAGGTGCCTCCCGCGATTTTGAGGAAAGCTCCTCCAACATTTTGTTTGCATTTATACTGGCACTGTTGCTCATCTATTTAGTACTGGCTGCGCAGTTCGAAAGTTTCATCGATCCGTTCATCATTATGCTGACTGTACCACTGGCACTGGCAGGAGCTGTTATTTCACTTTGGTATTTTAATCAAACACTGAACATATTCAGTCAGATCGGTATCATCATGCTCATTGGTCTTGTAACCAAAAACGGCATTCTGATCGTGGAGTTTGCCAACCAGTTGCAGGAGCAGGGCATGGCAAAAAAGGAAGCCATACAAGCAGCCGCAGAAGCCAGATTACGTCCTATTTTGATGACCAGTATTGCAACTGCCTTAGGGGCCATGCCGATTGCGCTGGCGTTAGGTGCAGGTGCCAAAAGCAGAATGGGTATGGGGATAGTTATTGTCGGCGGAATTATTTTTGCACTGATGCTGACGCTGTTTGTCATCCCTGCTATCTACAGTCGTTTATCAAAACAAAAAAAACATGCGTAAAATTATAATAATGCTGTTGTTGTGGATACCCCTTGCTTCTGTTGCGCAGATCAGCGGTGTACTTACTTATGAAGAAGCAGTAGCGCTCACCTTAAAAAACAATTTTGATATCTTAATTGCAAAAAACAATGCAGAGATCGCGGCAGTTGAAAATAATTTAGGATATGCAGGCTTCCTGCCCAAATTTGATATCAATTCAAATGGTAACTTTGCAAACAACCGGACGAAACAGGAATTTTCGAGCGGACAGAGTGTCGATAAGAGTGGCGTGATCTCGAAAAACATTACAGCAGGAGGCTACTTGTCCTACACTTTATTTGACGGCTTTAAAATGTTTGCGACCAAGGAAAGACTGAGTTTACTGGAGCAACAGGGTGAATTAAATTTTAAAATTCAGATCGAGAATACTTTAGAACAGCTCACATTATACTATTATCAGATCGTGAAGCAGGAACAACTCATCAAGGGCATTCGTGCGGCCATGACTGTCTCTGAAGAGAGGATCAAAGTAGCCCAGAAAAAGTTACAGATCGGCTCCGGTTCAAATGTAGAATTGTTGCAGGCAAAGCTTGATCTGAATGAACAAAAATCAAATCTCATCCTGCAAAAAAGTATTTTAAAAGAAAATAAAAACAATCTGACCTATCTGATGCAGGAAAAGCAAAATACGGCCTTTTCTGTAGATACAAATTTTGCTTTTGAAAGTATTGAATCTGTAGAGGACATTCGGCTGAAGATAGAAAACAACAATCGATCTGTCATGTTTGCAAAAAAGAATATTGAAGTAACTAAGCAGATCATCAGGGAATTGAAATCACAGTCGTTGCCTCGCGTTGGAGTAAGCAGCAGTTATGTATTTGGTAGAAATTCAAACACGGCCGGTTTTGCTTTATTCACTCAAAATCTTGGTTACAGTGCCGGGTTCAATTTCAGCTGGAATTTATTTAATGGTTTTATCGTCAGAAACCAGGTGCAGGTGGCGCAGATAGAATTGCAAAATAATTTACTGAACGTTGACCGTGTAAAAGCTGTTTTATATAGTGAATCGAACAGTGCTTATACCCGTTGGCTGGGCGACCGCGAAACCCTGCAACTAGAAGAGGAGAATATCAAACTGGCAGAACAAAGTTTATATATCATGCTTGAGCGGATGCGGATCGGATTAGGCAATTATCTGGAAACCAAAGAAAGTCAGAGCAGTTATGAAGCAGCCATAACAAGGCTTGTAACAGCAAGATATAACTTAAAAGCTTCAGAAACAACGTTGAAGAAAATTACGGGAGAGTTTATTAAATAGTGCTTCCTATTCAATCAAATAATCGTCCTGTATATCATTGCCGGCAATTCCCTTAATTGTTCCCATGAGGTAGGTATTATTCAGTAGTACTTTATCAATTTGTTTTTCTCTTTCTTTCCAGATTTTCTCCATCTGAAAACGTTCTTTGTCAACCGATGCTTTCAGATATAAATAGGCTTCGTTGATAGCACGCATTTGTTGTAAAAATTCATTCCCGGTAAAATAATTATAGAGCATCTCTTTCTTCTCCCCCTTATTTTCCTGCGATCTGTTTGCACGGGCTACATTGATAATTCCTTCGCGGATCACTTTTACCAGATGAATCACCTCATTTAGTTTACAAACCCAGACACCTTCACGCTGATCAAATAACTTGACTTCATCGGGCAATATTTGTGATACCAGCACAGACACGTCACACTTCGCATCCAGCATATCTTCCTTTAGTTTCGCGAGCCAGTCTTTTTTAAATTCCTTGGTTCGCTTACTTTCAAAAATGATCTTACCACACTCCTGCCCCATCTCATTCCGTACAATTAAAATACAGTCGGCCCCACGCTTGCCTTTGCCCACTTCTGTGACGGTGTCAAACGGAAATGCCGATCCAAGAATTTCTTCCAGATGCAGTTCGAGGATCTCACCCTGAGTTTGCATAGAACCTTGTTGCATTTTGCGCTGCATTTCCTCGATCAGTTTCGCCTGGTCTGCGAGTTTCTTATCATACTCCCGCTTTTCAAGTTCATGGTTTTCTTTCTGTTTACCCAGCACTTCGCCGGAAATTTTTTCTTTCAGTTCAGCCTCCAGTTCCAGTCTTTGTTTTTTCAGTTTAAATTCCTCATCTTCCTTTTGCTGCAGCAGTAGTTTGTTCAGGTTCAAAACTTCGAGTTCCTTCTCGTTCAGCAACCGGAGTTTTGCATTCTTTTCCTCATTTTCTTTTTGAAGAAAATCGATTTTAGACTGATTCTCGGCGGATATTTTTTTGATGAGTTCTTCCTCCTTTCTCCTGGCCAGAATCTCCGTTTCTTTTTTCACCCGTTCCATAAACAGTTCGTTTTCCTTCTGTTTGGTCAATTCAAATTTTTTACGGTCTTCCAGAAGCTCGTTTTCTCTTTTATTTACGGTCTCCAGTAACTTCTTATTCTCCGTTTCATACTTTTGCTTAATTGATTTTTCCGCATCTTCGGTTAACACATCTTCTAAATTAAAAGGCGTTTTGCAATGCGGGCAGGTAATAGTGGTCATTGGTGATATTTGTTTCAAAAATAATGGAATTCAAAATATAAAATTCTAAAAATAAATTCTTAGTTTTTAATGCATAATCAACTCATATTGAAAAAGGAGTAGCAAGGTACTAATCACAAAAAAAATAAGCAGCTCTTTATGCAGATCGTAGAGCAGATCTCACTGTCCGGATAAAACTACATATAGTGTACCTTTCTAAAACCAACTTTAGTGACAGGTATCATTTAGATTGCCTCCCGTATTTGTAGAGACTTTTCCCATTTCTGAGTTCGGTGCAAAGAGTCGGAGACTGATGCAGTAACTAAACCAACTTATACTTTCCCTTACTTTTTCTGATCCTCACTGCACAGATTTTATATTCAGGGCAAAGAGCATCGGTATCCGTTACCGAACTGGTAAGGATATTCATACTAATTTCAGGATAATGGAAAGTCGAAGATAAAATACCCGGCTTCACTTCGTCTGTAATTTTAGCTTTCACATCGATCTTACCGCGTGCGCTTTCTACACAAACCATATCACCCTGTTCGATAAAATGAGCGGCGGCATCTTCAGGATGTATCATCAGAGAATCGGTCAGCAAAATATCTGCGTTACCGGTTCTGCGGGTTTGTGCCCCGCAGTTATAATGTTCCAGTTCGCGGTTGGTGGTCAGAATAAAAGGAAAATCTTTTTTATTGTCAGTCAACTCTGTGGATTCAATCCAACTGGCTTTTTTAAACTGTCCTCTGCCAATTTTAAATGTTTCTGTATGTAAAATTTCGGTGTCGCTGCCATCTGCAAGTACCGGCCACTGCTTACCGTTCTCACCCAGTTCATCCCATTTCACACCGGCAAAAAACGGAACGATCTGAGATATTTCTTCCAGCACAGTTTTAGGATCATAAGCCGCCTGTTGGTAGCCCATCCGGTTCATCATATCTACGATCATTTGGCCGTCCGTTTTGGTTCCTGCTAATGGTTCCACTACCCTGTTTACTTTTTGTATCCTACGTTCGCCATTGGTAAACGTGCCGCTTTTTTCAAGAAAAGAAGCAGCAGGCAAGATCACGTGAGCCATCTTGGCCGACTCTGTCATAAACAATTCCTGCACTACCAGCAATTCCAGATTACCCATCGCTTCTTTTACTTTGTTGGTATTCGGATCGGTCTGCACATTGTCTTCTCCCATCAGCCAAAGCGCTTTAAACTTACCGGCAATAGCTGCATCGTACATCTGCGGAATTTTCAAACCGGCATAATCAGGCAGTTGCACACCATAAAAATTCTGATATTTTTCATGATACTCCGGATTGCTTACATCATAATAACCGGCCCCCTGATGAGGCTGACAACCCATATCTGCAGTGCCCTGCACATTGTTTTGTCCACGTAAGGGATTTACACCAACACCACGACGTCCGATATTACCGGTGATCATCGCCAGATCCGCAATGAGCATCACTGTATAAGTTCCCTGTGTATGTTCCGTCACACCCAGCCCATGAAAACTCATAGCATTCGGCGCAGTTGCATAGGTGATGGCAGCTTTGCGAACCAGGTCTTTGTCTACACCGCAAATATTTTGCAAAGCATCAATATCCATGCTGAGTACATGTTGTCTGAAATCGTCGTAACCTTCCGTTCTGTTTTCTATAAATTGTTTATCTTCCAATCCTTCCTGCATAATAAAATACAGCATCATATTGAGCAGTGCCACATTCGTACCCGGTTTTAACTGCAGATGATACGTGGCATAAGTCGCCATGTCTGTTCTTCGCGGATCAATCACAATAGTCGGTTTACCCGTCATGGCAAACTGCTTCATTTTAGCACCCGTCACCGGATGACCATCAGTCGGATTAGCACCGATCACCATAATACAGTCAGCGTATTTAATATCAACGACGGAGTTGGTAGCTGCACCTGTACCAAAAGTACGTTGCATTCCGAGCGCAGTGGGCGAATGACATACACGCGCGCAACTGTCAATATTATTGGTCCCGATCACGGCCCTGATAAATTTCTGCATCAGATAATTTTCCTCGTTGGTACATCTGGCAGAAGAAATGCCTCCAATGGCATCAGCACCATATTTCCCTTTGATCTCAGTGAGTTTGCCTGCTATAAAATCATATGCCTCGTTCCAGGTGGCCGGTACAAACATGCCATCTTTTTTGATCAGCGGGGTACGTAACCTTTCGGCATGATTATAAAATTGAAACGCATAGCGCCCTTTGAGACAGGTATGCCCCGCATTGACTTCTGCATCATAAGGAGCCTGTATACTTTTGATCTCGCCATTTACAGTGGACACTTCCAGATTGCAGCCTACACCGCAATAGGTACAAACCGTTCTCGTTTTTTCTTTGGCCACAATACTTTTACTTTCAAACACATCACTGATCGCACTGGTAGGACAAGCCTGCGCACAAGCTCCGCAACTCACACAATCGCTTTCAAAGAAAGTTTGCTCCGCGCCCTTCACAATATGACTGTCGAATCCACGACCGGCCATACTGAGCACAAACTGTCCCTGTATTTCATCGCAAGCCCTTACACAACGAAAGCAGTTGATACATTTACTCATATCGCTGGTCATGTAAGGATGACTCAGATCTTTTTTTCTGTCGAGATGGGTTTTGCCCTCTGGATAGCGCACATCGCGCACGCCCACTTGTGCAGCGACACTTTGCAATTCGCAATTATTATTTACTTCACAGGTAAGGCAATCAAGCGGATGATCTGTTAAAACCAGTTCAATAATATTCTTCCGTAATTTTTGAATGCGCTTGCTGGTAGGATAAATGTAAGAATTTTCCATCACGGGCGTATGACACGAAGCCATCGCTTTTGCATTTCCGTTTTGCACTAAAGCCACATCAACACTACAAACACGACAACTGCCAAAGGGATCAAGATTGGGCGCATCACACAAGGTAGGTACAAGTTCCGATCCTAAATTTCTTCTGACAAAAGATAAAATAGTTTCGCCCGGTATCAACTGATAGGGAATGTCATTGATGAAGGCAGTCTTTGCTTTCACGGCGTTGCTGATGTCTATTCCCGGCAAGGGCTTGGAAGTTTCAAACATGTCATGTTTATTTATGGTTTAAAGTTAATATTATTATTTTGAATTTCTTCTGCGCTGCTGGATGAAAATTTTAAAATCAATCAGAAAACTAGTGCTTAAAAAAAGTTAGAATTTTCGTTGTCTGAAAATAATTCTGAAGGGTAGCACAAAAACGCAAATAATACATGAACGCCTATTCAAATTTTGCTGACAAAAAAATAAGTAAAAACTACCCGGCTTTTGGAATTATATTTGGTAAAATAAAATTTATGAAAAATAGCTTTCTTACTTCATTGTTTATTTTTCTGTTCCATGTTGCTTTCTCACAAGATTATATTACCCGTTGGGATTTAAGTCAAACGGGTGCAGTCCCTACTTCACTTACATTTGGAGTGGGTACCGCAGGTATTGTGAATTATACCTGGGAAACCATACCGGCAGGCATGAATGGTGCCGGCACTTTTACCGGAAATACCGCAACCATATCCGGGTTACCAGCCGGTTCCGTCATCCGTTTACGGATCAGTCCGGCGAATTTCAACAGAATGAACATCGATTATGGTTCAGACAAATCTCGTCTGATGGATATAGAACAATGGGGCTCCGTAGAGTGGCTTTCGATGGCCACTGCTTACCACGGATGTAATAATTTGAATGTGACGGCCACGGATGTGCCCAACTTATCACTGGTAAGCTCGATGGACAAAATGTTTAGAAACTGTTCCGTGCTGAATGGACCAACTAATATCAATTCCTGGAATACCAGCAACGTGCAGGATATGAGTGAATTGTTTAATAGTGCCTCTGTGTTTAATCAGGCAATTGGCAACTGGAATACTGCCAACGTTACGGACATGAATATGATGCTCGCATATACTTATCAATTTAATCAGCCGATCGGCAACTGGAATACAGCCGCCGTTACAGATATGAGCGGTATGCTCGCGGGTGCTACGTCTTTTAATCAACCCATTGGCAATTGGAATACTTCCAATGTGATCACTATGCATTCAATGTTTGCATACGCAGCACTTTTTAATCAGCCTATTGGTAACTGGAATATCTCCTCACTGCAAAAAATGAATTTCATGTTTCAATCGGCTACTTCCTTTAATCAGCCTATCGGCAACTGGAATACCTCAAACGTAACGGACATGGGACATACATTTGTAGGTGCTACAGTCTTTAATCAACCATTGAGCAACTGGAATACCGCTTTGGTTACAGACATGCAGTTGATGTTTAATGATGCCGATGCCTTTAATCAGCCTCTTGAAAACTGGGATGTTTCAAATGTACATTATATGCCGTACATGTTTAAAAGTGCCGATTCTTTCAATCAGCCACTGGGCAATTGGAATACCTCTAATGTGAGTGATATGCGTCAGATGTTTTTGAATGCATCCTCCCTTAATCAGTCATTAGGCAATTGGGATATTGGCAATTTAAGTATGATCAGCGAAATGCTGAATTTTTGCGGAATGGACTGCGGGAATTATTCTTCCACTATAGCAGGCTGGAGCGCGAATCCAAATGTACCACAGGGTTTGGCCTTAGGAGCGAGTACTATGCAATATGGCAGCAATGTTCAAAATCAAAGAAATTATCTGACCCTTACCAAAGGCTGGTCTATCAGCGGCGATATGGCCACTAATACGATCTGCTGTTTTCCTGACTATCATCCGATCACAGATATCGCCTGCCAGTTTTATACCTATAATGGTCAAACATATGTACAAAGCGGCGTGTACCACGATACGCTGTTGAATGCTTTAGGTTGTGACAGTATCATCGTACTCAACTTAAACATTCTGCATCCTGATGTAACCGTCTCACAGGCCGGTCCGGTATTGACAGCTAATGCGGCCGGAGTGGCTTATCAGTGGATACGATGCCCTTCA
>JADYYU010000148.1 GCA_020853515.1 Chitinophagaceae bacterium
AATTGCTCAAGCCTTGGTGTATATAAAACAGGCACGACTTATATCGGTCAGCACGAATTGTCGCTGTATCTGGACGGACTGGACGAGTCAAATTCCAACGTCAGAAAACGACTCATTGTTATTCACAAAGCAGATTATGTAGTACCCAATTACAAAGGAACAGGCAGGGCCGGCAGATCAGGAGGATGTTTTGCAGTACATCCCGATTATATTGACGAAGTGATTATATCGCTTAAAGGCGGATCTTATTTGCTGGCCTGGCATAAGGATCATTGAAGATAAAAGACACAGATATTGAACCAGGTATACAACGGCTACGTGACATGAAAGGTATAGGTACACCAAGCAAGCACATTCGTTGCTCGTACTATTTCTGCGCCTGTTCTTTTTTGCGCGGCCGCAACTGAAAGCGTATTTGAGCATAACATTTTATATATAAAAACTATGAACTTACCGGAGAATTAATTATTTTGAAATGATTTTTTACTTTCATCAATCACTTTTGTTGCACCGCTCAGTAAACTTACTATAATTTAAAACTTTCAATTAAAACCAAACAACTATGAAAAGACAATATGATACAGGATTAGATGCTAATTCAATTTCTATGCAAGTAAAAGTAGGCACGGTTGGCGAAGCTTATACGGCGGCTTATTTATTGCGTTCGGGAGGACAGTGGAATAAAATTACTGAATCAACTGCGGATAGCGGTAGTATAAAAAAAACCAATATCGGCTTTGCAGCAGATCTTCGTAAATCTTACGTTGTTGTCAGAACGCTGATCGATTTATCCAATCTGAATGAAGCTGAACGAGAAAGCGCTGCTAACACAATATTTATTGAGTATAAATTTAGTGGTGGATTTGCCGGAACGCAGACCTACAACTTTGACTTAGACGACATCACTAAAACGCCTGATAACAGGTTCGTTTCAATTTCTAAACCCATTGAATTGATATGAAAATAATACTGGCATTCGCACTTTGTTTTACAAGTACCTTTTGTTTTGCTCAAAATGATTCTATCAATCTTAAAGAATTAGAACTACCAAATTCACCCGGTTTTATTTTATTAGACCAGGCCCCCGCAAGTATTGAAAGGCCGAATACCCCCAGAGCTTTTACACTGAGCCTCTTCAACTCATTTAGTCAGTCAAATGGAATTCCCAATAACTACGCAGTTGAGTTTACGCCATTTTGGTTCTTAAAACACCCTAACATGAATGCGCTGAAGTATGCAGGGTATAATGACAGGAAGCCGCACCCATTTTCTTCCATTAAAATGATTTCTCTTTCAATGGCGTATGTAAACAAAACCGACTCCATAAGCAACAAGCCCATCAACAACATTGCATTTGGCGCGAGAACTACCGTATTAAAATTGTATTCAAAAAAGCATAAGGAAGATATCATCGCTGCAAATTTCATGGCCGTAAAGCGATTAAAAGGTTTTGATTATCTGTTAAATCAGGCAGGAGCAACCCCGCAACTTCTGATTGAGGATCCTGCAAAATATCATGAACTGGAAAGTGAATGTTTAAAGATCCTGGCAGACAGCAATTCGACCTCACCTCTTGCGGAGGTCTTAAAAGAAAAGCCCAGATTTGCTATTGAAGCTGCCACGGCATATAGTATGTTCTTCACCAATAATAATTTCTCTACCAATCGATTTGGTCGTTTTGGTGCCTGGTTGACATTGAACTATTCTCAAAATTTAAACAAAGCAGCCACAAATTATATTAATTTTTATATGGTGAGCCGGTTCTTATCGGATGGTACCACTTTAGATTCGCTCAATAGATATACAGTACGTAACTCATTTGATATTGGTGGAAAATTAGAAGTGGAATTTAAAAAGTTATCGATTGCTTATGAATATATATACAGAGCAAATGAAGTTGCGAATACCTTCAGATCATCAGGATTATTAAAGTATAAAATTGCAGAAAATATCTACCTAACCGGTGCCTTAGGCAAAAACTTCGGCAACAATGACAATTTAGTATCCATCCTCGGAATCAACTGGGGCTTAGGTACTACCGGCAATGAACATGCGAAGGTGGATTAGGATACCGGGGGGTTAAAGGATAAAAACGACTAATTATGAATTTATAAAATAACACAAATCTAGATCGATTTATTAAAGCCCGCATAAGCGGAGAGTCATATAAACCCAGTTCAGACTTGCGCTTTCAATAGATTTTATGACGGCATTGTATAGCCGTGGGCTATCAGGTATATATGACCTTCTGAAGGCGTAGCCTTCGAAGAGTTCGCTGGTGCTTGCCGATGACACCATCCATGAAGCTTACTAAGCGCTTAATATTATGAGGTATGAAAAATCGCATTTCAACATGACATCGTAACAAAACGTAGCACGCTCACGCATCAATTTGATTGCCGATTCATATTTTAGATCAATTGGTATTAGAAACTACTTTGAAAGCATCAACTCCAACTTTTCGAGCCTGCTGTTTAATAATTCATTTTGCTTTTTCAATAGATCAACTTCCTTTTTAAGGTCCATGTTTTGATTTTGCTGTGCTTCAATTTGTACTTGTTGTTCTTTGATGGCATTAACCTGTGCGACTAAAATCGGATGCAGATTCAGGTTTAAATATCCATCGGCATCGGTACTCACGGCATCAGGAAAAACCTGCTGTACAGCCTGCGCACTAAATCCTACCTGTTGTTTTGCAAGTACACCCTCACTGAAGGTGCGACCTTCGGCATTTTTGTAATGATACCTGATCGGACTCAGTTGCATTATTTCCTGTAACCCTTTTGTATAGTTCCCTTCCATTACTTTGAGTCTTTCATCAGAAGTAATCGTCCAGGTACTGGTACCGGGTTTACGACCTTCATCCAGACTTAATTCAAACTGACCATTGGGGAAGTTAGTGCCCAGACCCATTCTGCCATCATAGCGAACTACCAGTGCATTACTTCGATAATGATTTTGTCCAAGCGGATTTCCATTTCCAATGATAAACAATGGTGTTGTCGGGTCGAAGCTTGTCTGCGCACTCACAATTGAATCGTTGTATATACCAATCGCAGTGGTACCATAGCCATTCGAAATGGTATATGCACCATGAGCGCTTGAATAGTTTCCATTGGCGATCGTGCCGCGAGAAAATGAGGTGGAAGCAACCCCACTGCTTTTTGTATTCACCCCAAAAGCCATAGAACCATCTCCCGTTGTATAATTTCCCATCCCATAGGCAATGGATCCCCATCCTGGAGTTCTATTGCCATTCCCAATCGCAGTAGAATAATATCCTGAAGCGATATTGTCTTCCCCGATAGAAACAGTACCATCATTTTTGGCAATGGCATTCATTCCAATTGCAATTGCCGGAGTAAGACCCCATGAATAGGTGTTTGCTCCTATTGAAATACATCCGTCTGTCCGGGAGTTCGCATTCAGCCCTAAAGCTAATGACCAATGCCCTAGGGCTGTTGGATTTTCACCCATGGCCACAGACCATTTGCCTACACTATCCCGATCCCAGTGATTTCCTGAAACGGCACCAACTCTGAATGCCGACTTATCAGCGTACCACATCATTCTTGTGCCCGCGCCACTGAGCGGAGGCAGTGAAGCAACTGCAGGCAATGAAGACGGACCCGTGAACACAACACTGCTATCAGCAACATGCAATCGGGCAGCCGGATTTGAAGTGCCGATTCCTACGCGCCCTGTACTGCTTACTCTCATTCTTTCAGTATTGTCAGTACCCAGTACGATGAATCCGTTTTCTCTGTTTACCATACTGGTGTTTACACCTTCCATGCGCAATTCTGTGCCATCACTCACCAAATGACCGGTTGTTGCATTCGTAAATTTTACAGTATCTGCACCGGTAGCGGTATTAAAATGAACTTTGGCAGCAGGCGTGGCATTACCGCCCAAACCCAATCTGAGCGTATTGTAATCTACAAAGAATTTCAAATTGGAACTCCCGCCTTTTACAATATTAATCCCCACATTTCCCGAATTTGAAAAGAGCGAAGGGCCATTATTGTTTCCAAAAGCAAATAAATTGGCAAAAGGAACTTGGGAAGAAATGCCGGCATACCCTCCTGGATAAGTACTGCCGTATTTTGTGAAATTTGCATAGTTGCTTATTACATCATTATACATGATAAATTTACCAAAACCATTCGGATTCGTATTCTGCATCCTGATATGCTCCTGATTGCCCGTATTGGTAAATATATGAAGTTTGCCCAGCGGCGATGTAGTGCCGATTCCAATATTGGTACCATTATCAAACAATTGTGAATTGTAGATCGTATTTGGTGCAGTGAATTTGCATAAATAATTCACAGTGCCTGTGCCGGCCGCAGAGGTGTTGACAGCACCTGTACGGGTATTGTGTGAGCTTGCTGTAGTTGTGCCGGCTTTATCTGCATAGAGGGCGTATGGTACACTTAGCAACTGACTGCTGCCCGCATCTGCAAAATCATGGCCTCCCCGAGGATCTATCGCTACTTTGATATATTTGTTTCCTGTTTCCCAGCTTACCGTTTTCATTTCGCCGGTAACTGCTGTACCATTGCCAATTTGCAAGGTATAGAGTCCAAACTCATTGGTCGTCACGGTTTGAATTTCTTCATATTCTGCTGAGGTAGCATCTGCCGTGGGTAAAATGGTTATCTTCAGGGTGATCGCCTGCTTGGCCAGAGGACTGCCATGTAGATCACGGGCAATACCCTGATAATTGAATTTTTGTGGTGCCTGTGCAAACATCACTGCACTGATGCTGAGTGCCAGAAGAAACGCTGAAAGTGTTTTGAATGATTGTTTCATTGAGTTAAACGTTGAGAAATGAATGATTGAATAAATGGTGATGATTTGTTATTGCTATTTTCACTTTACTATTTCAGGAAAGAGCTTCATGATTATTCAATAAAAGTAGGCTAATGTATAATGGCTTTTATACGTCATTGAGAAGCTGGCAGGCATCAATGAGTATTTGTACATATTTGAGTGATAAGTGGCTAAGTCATGCATCGCTTATGTAGGTAGTGGACCCTTAGCATCACAGGAATTAGTCAGGACCTTTTTGTGAATGCGACTCCTCTCTTACCAGGATGTGTCGTTGCCATCAAGGTGTTTTTCATAGGTTTTACCATTCACATAACTGCCGGCTACATAAAAGGCATCGCTGTATCATATAAACTTCTTTCGAAATAGGGCTTTCATAACGCCATTATATAACCACAGGCTATCTGACATTCCGAAGATTCCGCCTTCGAAGAGGGTTAATCAATTTGCTTATTGTGGCTTTCGGTATAATACCCGTAGACTGTCCGTCATTTTTTCAATCAACTTCATATTACGCTCATAATAGGGTAGATACGCATTGTATCTTTGGGGATTCCATTCAAGGTTCCACATCATTGCATAACCGGACAGTTTCTGTAATCCAACGGAGGACCTTCTTTGGTCTACTTGCTCCGGATCATCAAGGGGCAGCACCATCATTTGCCTGCCGATGGGGTCATACCCGATCTGACTGCCATAAATTTGCCTTTTACCCTGCCCTAAAGCTACCCGGTCTTCCAGTAAAGCCAGTTGATTGCCTGATGCCTTTCCGGCTTTGACAGCTTGCCGCATCATTGGTAAATATTTTCGTTGGGTAGCAGAGTCAGCATGCTGTATCACCAGAAAAATTGCTGAGTTTCCATCATAGCCCACTTCTTCTTCACCAAGCCATCCATACTCATCAAGGATGGCGATCATATTCTTCAAATTAATCGAATCCTGCTGCTCCCATTTTTTGCCAAACGCTTTCATTTGGGGAGAATTCCTGCTATACTTCGATTGCATCCCATCCATCATATTCCGGTAAAACTGATCTTTGTAATGAATCTCTTCCAGACGATCAGCCAAAGGGGCATTCAAATCCGGAAATTTGCGTCTGCGGTTCTTTTCCATACCGGCTATGAGATTTTGCCATTGAGGATATTTACGTAGCGGGGACAAAGATTTATTTTTTGTCAGATCGATGATTTTGATGGTTACATAATCTGTGTCGGCCAAAACCGGATTCAATTGAAAAAACGCGCTGTCTATTTCGCCTGCAAGCATCCAGAAATAAGCTGCATCGATCCTGTCTTCAGGTTGAATATGATCGGGATATTCGCAAAAAGCATCCCTATATTTTGCGGCTGCACCCAAATAATTTTTCTCCTTACCAAGCTTCCGGCCTTCCTGAATATGTTCGGAATAAAACAATAGTTTGCCCTTCGATTTCCCCGAACTTCCTTTCTGATTTAAGTCACTGCACGCAATACACAGAATCCATAAAAAAGACAGCGGAACATATTTCATGGTGTTTAATTTGTATGATCAAATATAACGCAAATGATAAAATTATATTGTGGAGGATCGGTAGGTTAACAAGCTTCCGTCTGTAAGAGGATCGATCAAAATTCGATCCTAAGTTCATATCATTTGCTGGCAGGCGGTGAATTATAGATAATCTGTTTAAAGTCAATAACAGAAGATGAAGCTAATTCAATGAAGAAACTTTATTCATACGCCACTTCGTCTCCACAGATTCTCCACTTGACAAACCATGTTATTAGACAATTGTTGTGTGGGACTCTGCGCCTATTGTCTCTCGTGTGGTGAGTCGCAGAGTCCCCGAGGCAGGAGACTCTGCGGTGACGGAAGTGCTGTATAGGTTGTAATTGTATTCTATTTCTTTGAATTTAAAAACAATGCTGAATTATAGCCAATTTGTATCTGGTAAAAGTGATTATTGTATGAATTAGGCTGAACATTAAATGTCACACGCGCATATACCTTATCTTTTTGTACCGGTTTATAAAAAACCTCTGCGGAATAAGTGAAAAATCGTCCTTTATAATTGGCTTTATAAGGCGTACTTTCATTTTGCTGAGTGATTAATCTTACATCCCTGTTGAGGATTGATGTATAATTGAATCTCCAGAAACCTTCGATTCCAATCCGATCTGTTGCTGCAATCTGGGCTTTGATTTGCGGATACCAGTTAAACGCGCCCATAGACTTTATGGTTGTATCTCTTTTATCGATGTATGTATGTCCTGTAGAATCGGGAGAAGTATCATAATACCGGGTAAGGAAATATTGCATACCCAGGTCAAAATATACCCTTGTCTTAACATGATCACTTCCTAACAGGAGCAAGTTGAGTTCAACACCCGTCTGGAAAACCTGATATTTATAAATATCAATAAGCGTTACGCTTTTATGCGGGACAAATTGCCCGTTTATCAACGAATCATTATCTGTAAGCGGCAAGTACTTCCTCTTATTTTCAATTTTGCTCCATAAAAAATAAGGTTTAATATATGTAAAAACGCCTGCGAAAAAACGTGAACGGCCAGCCTGGCCTATTGTACTCCAGAGACTAAATTGCCGGCTTGCTTCTATTTGGATCAAGCCATTGGGTTCTTCTTCATTGAGGCCTCGCAGATCAGTAAAAGCACGCAGACGAATCAGATCCCTGCCCGGGTCCCGGGTTAGTTTAATTACTTGGTTATTTGCTTTGATGTCCTCATTTACTTCCTGGTCGTCGGGGCTGAAATCCTTGGTATTCAGGAAAAGTGCATGATTGATATCAAATAATTTCCGTACCGGCAAACGTATCAGATCGCCATCTTCATTTTCAGCGTATAGGTTTAGTTCTGCAAATTTTTTCTTTATATTATGCTTAGAAGTAAAACCGATTGGAACCCT
>JADYYU010000149.1 GCA_020853515.1 Chitinophagaceae bacterium
TGCCATACTTAAAGACCTGAGTCTGGAAGCAGCCACAGACACTAAAGTTCGACTTACTATAGAAAAAATAGAACATATTGAAAAAGCAGCGCTTGGTAATACAATGTATGAAAAAATATACCCCGGTAAGGAGGTTGATTCAGAAGAAAAATTCAGGGATATCCTGAAATCTGAAATGGAACATTACTGGAATGGCCATGCCCGAAACCACTTGCAGAACGACTTGTTTGAAAGACTTGTTCACGAAACACCGATTACCATTCCAACAGCCTTTCTGAAAAGATGGATGAGCGTTGGCGGTGAAAAATACACCCCCATGGATGTGGTGGAAAAAGAATTCGGAAAATTTGAACATCAGTTGCGATGGCAGTTAATTTCTGATAAAATCATAGAAGAAAACAAACTGGAAGTCACTAAAGACGAAATGGAACAGGCCGCACGGATGCAGGTTCTAAGCTATTTTGGTCAGTACGGCCCTATGCCGGATATGGATGCATCCTGGATAGATCCTGTTGTAAAAAAACAACTGGCCGATAAAAAATTCGCCGATGAGTTATACAACAGAATTATCACCGACAAACTATTTTATGTGATTGAACAAAAAATAAATCTGCAGGAAACTGAGATTTCAAAAGAAGATTTTATGGCACTGATCAGTAAACCACACCATCATCATCACTAATGAAAATTTAATTTTATTACGATTACATTAATGGGTCTCCGACAGGACCCATTTTTTTTCGCCCGCACTGTACGTAAACTTATACAAGGTTTCTACCCTATTTGAATTGGCAGCCAAACTGTAGTCAAATTCAATACCATAAATAAGCAGGTTGCCCTTCTGATCATAACGCACACGTCTGGCTTTATCATTGCCCCGCGGACCGATCCCTTCCAGACTTAATTCCGTTTGCATTTTAGAAACAATGTGACCACTTTTGCTTAAGAGTACACTGCGTAGTTCCGGATTTCTGCAAGTACCAAAGTACAATTTTTTTTCTCCGGTTATGCCCCCCACAAAAACAGCCATCGCATCCACTCCATCCAACTGGTCAGTCACTTCTTTCTTCGCGATATCGATTACATAAATCTTGCCTTTCTCTTCGTCACGGGTACTCCCTGCAATACTCGCTGCATAAAGTTTGCGGGCATGCGGATCATAATACAATCCCATCACTCCGAAAGGAATAACTCCTGCCACCGAATCCGGTTTTGGCAATGAATAAAATAATTCCATTTCACCTGTCTGCTGATCAATTTTATAAATTGAGTTGATGTTACTCAGGGTATGTTCCAGATTATTGACAAAGGGAATCGGAGCTGTATAAATATTTCCACTGTCATCGGCTGTAATGCTGCCCATCCATCCAAACTGAGCCCAGCTCGGATGCTGATAACGCACAAATGAATCCTGAAAACCGGCAACAGCCTGTAACAAAACGATTCCCTTCACATTATTTACTGAACTCGAAAAGGCTGCCTGCGCAGGATTCAAACCGAGCTTTTGTATAAAGGAGGCCGCCTTCTTATTACGGGTCATACCGATAGACCTGATCTCATCGTCATCCATTTTTTCAGTACACGACTGCAATTGAGCGACTAAAAGTAAAAACAGTATTTTCAAGCAGTTTTTCATGAATCCCGGAGTTTAATGCCCCAAAAATAGAACATCAGCAACGAATAGTGGAATGCATGGCAACATATCTTTTCGTTGGCGGTGATTCCAGACGCGGTCCCCCCTCAACAACATTAACATCCAGAAAGTGCTCTTCCCGATTTACTCAAAATTACTCAATGTAAACGTCATATAAATAGATGAACACTTCAGCCAAAACTGACTTTAGAAGATTGATCCACTGCACTTAAAATAAAAAGACAAATTCAGTACGAACTGCCCGCCTTTTATCTATCGCTTTTTGTCTATTTGTTTGGCCAAAGCAATGGCTACCAGTTCAAAACTTTCAGCCAGTCTGTTGGTTACTTCTTTGTTTACGTAATGGGCTGTTGTACTCATTACAGTTCCTGCACCGCCCGGTATCCAGCCGGAACCTTTTGGAGCCTTCACTTCTCCTTTTACATCTTCCATCGTACCTGATGCCAGCACATTTGCCTGATTAGCGGTCTCAACCAAAGTGATTGTAAAATCAAGCATGGCCGGTTTTTTACCCCAGGCCGAACCTTTTCCTGTCTTTACATTGTTCACTTTGATGATAATCGTATATTTTGCATCTGCCTGCTGTTTAACTGTTACACCTTCCTTCTTAAATTCTTTATTGAACGTTTCTTCAAAGTGTTTCGGATACTTTTCAGTTTTGGCCTTGTTCCAGTTTGCTACAAACTCGTCCCCTTCACCGGCTTTATCAGCATTCATTTCACTCTTCCGTGCATCCAGAAATGCCTGCTCGGTTCCTTCAGCAACCGTTATGTTACTGAAGTCGTAAATTACATTAAAAACCGATACGTCCTGTACAAACGGGAGATCTTCACCCGACTGCCACTTGATTTTTTGGGCAAAAGAAAATGTGCTGATCATCAACAGCGTCATTGCGAAAAAGATACTTTTCATGTTATTAATTTTTGACACAAAAATACAAAGGCATTCCCTTTTGTCTATACCCTGTATATGGTATTTATGCAGACGCCTCTAAACAATGCCAACGTGCTTAATAAAATTAACACGAGAGCCGCTGAAA
>JADYYU010000150.1 GCA_020853515.1 Chitinophagaceae bacterium
GAGTTCTATAGCAGGGAACTGATTTCTGAAAGTACGCCATGCCACTCCCACCGGACTGCAGGTAGCATTATTATCATCACTCATTTCAAGGTAGCTTTCGCGCAACCGTTGCTGCATGCCTTCATACGTGCAAACAGGCGGATAGCCGGCACAATTGCCTGCGTCCCCATTTTTGCGTCCCCAGGTCATGTAAAAAATAGTTTCTGCACAAGGGTTTGAAATATGAATCAGACTATCTATTTTTTTTGCATAAGGATAGGTATCCGCTTGCACCTGCCCTGGTGAAAAAGACGGCTCCTGACTTTGAGCCTGTACCACCACATAATCCCAACCGGGCATTTGTATTTTGGCTAAAGTATTGGCGTCGTTATAAAGTGAATTGAGGGTTGCACCGCCGGGGCAGTAGCTGTCTGTCTCAAGCGTGTCGCCCAATGACAATGCCAGTTGTTTCAATGTATTGGGCAGATCGTTGACATAGGTATAACTATTTCCTAAAAAAAGAACCTTTCTTTTTTCAGCTCTTAGTCCGGCATTCATAAAAAAACAGCAGGCAAAAAGCAGCAATATATTTTTCATACCACAAAAATAGGAATTACAGTTTAAAAAAGGGCTGTCCACCAATTTTATGTTTAAAAGACTCCAAAATACGCATTCCTGCCGAAATTGAATGCAGCATCTGCTACTTTTATCTTATTTTTGTTTTCCACCACTTTATATTAAAATTCAATTGAATGAAGTCTAAATTAATTACTTTCTGCCTGTTGCTATTATGCTCTTTTAGCTTTGCCCAGCAAAACCTGAAATCGCTTTTAAAAGGTCAAACCAACCTGCTTGAAATCGACAGGATAGCACAGCAATATTTCGCAAATAAAACCCTCCAGAAAAAAGGCAAATTCGATGACAATGAATATGTTAAATATATGCGCTGGTACTGGCATTGGAAAAACAGGGTGAACGCAGATGGCAGCCTGCCTGACCTGAACGCTCAGGCTGAAATATACAGATCGTTGAATGCAGGAGCTGCGCCGAACAAAAAAAGCCGGGCAACTAACTGGCAAAACATTTCACAAACCGTGGCTCCGGGTGGTTACAACGGTATGGGAAGGCTGATTACCATGGCTTTTCACCCCACAGATACAAATATCATTTATGTAGGTGCACCGATAGGCGGCATCTGGAAAACCACTACGGGCGGAAACTCCTGGACCTCACTGGGCGATCAGTTACCCTACAACAGTGTTGGCAGTATCGTGATCAACCCGGTGAATCCTGATATGATGTATATTACCGTCGGTAAAAGTGAAGGCTGGTGGGAATATGGTCTGGGTGTGTATAAATCAACAGACGGAGGTCTTACCTGGACCCCTACAGCACAGGTAGCAAACTTCACAAATACAAAAGTATATCATAAATTATTGATGGATACCCTGCATCCGGACGTTATTTATTCAGCTCAGTCAGACGGAATCTGGAAGACCCAAAATGCGGGTGTATCGTGGTATAAAATCAAAAATGGCACGCATAAAGACATCGAATTTAAGCCGGGCAATACCAATACCATCTATGCTGCCTCAGACGACTACTACGGTAGTAGTGAAGTGTACAGATCAACGGATTCCGGTAATACATGGACTAAGGTGACTAATTTTTCACAGCAGTACAATTCACTTGAAATGACGATCACTCTGGCTGACACGAACTATCTGGGTGTAGGGATGAACGGAAGTAACAGCAATTCCTTTTACCTTTCAACCAACGGTGGCAATACTTTTCAGTTAAAAAATAATGGTATTGATGATAATACAGCCATCACCATTTCGCCCACTAATAAAAATAAAGTGTTTTGCGGCTATGTCAGTAATTACCGCTCTACCAACGGCGGCACTACCTTTACACAAGTCACCAACTGGTATAATGACGGCATCTTGCCAGAAGTGCATGCTGACAATCATTATGCCGCTGTAAATCCGCTGAATCCTAAGTATATTTACTTTTGTAACGACGGCGGACTATACCGTCATAATGAAGTAACCAATCAATGGAAAGATCTGTCAAATGGCTTGATCATTACACAGTTTTATAAAATTGCCAATTCACAACAGGACTCTGTATTTATGATCGGTGGCACGCAGGATAACGGTGGCCGAAAAAGAATAGCCATGAATGGCTGGGGCGCCACCAATGGCGGTGATGGCATGGAAGTGGCAGTCAATCCAATCGACGATCAGATCATGTACACCACTTATTGGGGTGGCACACTCTATCGTTCGTACGACCAATGGAACCTCGATACCTATAATGAAATTTCGCCTGATACCAACAAAGGTGCCTGGGTAACGCCTTATATGCTGGAACCGGGCACCCCCACCAGCATCATTGCCGGATATAACGACGTATGGTATTCATCTGACGAAGGCAATAACTGGGTTCAACTCAGTAATAACCTGACAGGCAATATCAATAATAAACTGGAAGTACTGGATGTAGCCCGCGCAAACAAAAATGTGATCTATACCGGCAGGGGTAAATACATTTATCATACCAGTAATCATGGCAGCACCTGGGAAACAGATACCGTACCAGGATTGACCGCTTTGTTTGAAGGTCTCACCTGCGTGCTTTCACATCCTAAGCAGGCTTCCACAATTTATGCTACCAAAGGTGGATATGGCGCAAACAGTAAAATTTACAAGTCGCTTGACGAAGGCAATACATGGACCAATATATCATACAATATTCCTAATGTGCCTGTTAATTGTGTGCAGATTGATCAGCTAAGTGACAGTTTGAATGTACATATTTATATCGGAACCGATGTGGGGGTTTTCTTTAAAAAAGATTCCGATCTTACCTGGCAATATTACGGCACAGGAATGCCCAATACACAGGTAAGTGATCTGGAAATATTTTACCCTAGCGGAAAACTTCGTGCAGGAACTCATGGCCGCGGCATCTGGGAAACCAAGCTGGTAAGAGGTATTGCACCGCTGGGTACTAGTGCTGTGCAACAACAACTGGACAATGTGTGGCTGGTTCAAAATCCGGTCAGCGATCAGATTGAGGTCAGATTCGTGAATAAACAAGGGAGTCACTATGAATGCGTGCTGACAGACCAAAACGGAAGCACCGTGTTTCGCACCAAGATCTATGCTGCTTCCGGCGAAAGCAAACATAGTTTCGAGGCAGATCCGTTAAGCACCGGCGTGTATTATCTGCATATTGCAGGGGATGAAAATCAGACCCGTACCTTTAAAATATTAAAGAAATAAATGTCATCTATCAGGTATCTGTTTTTTGATCTTGACCATACCATCTGGGACTTTGAAGCGAACTCAATAGCCACTTTAGAGGAATTGTATGATTTTGCAGGACTAGCCGGCAAAGGCATCCCTGATTTCAACGATTTTAATATTGTGTACCACGAAATTAATGATCGTTTGTGGGATCAGTTCAGAAAAGGAAACATGAGCCGCGAAGATCTGCGTTGGAAAAGAATGTGGCAAACCTTATTGCATTATAATATTTACGATGTAGGTCTTGCCAAATCGATGAGTGAAAAATATCTGGAGATATTACCAACAAAAAATAATATTTTTCCATACAGTACTGAGGTACTTCAATATTGTAAAGACAAAAATTATGAACTGCATCTGATCACCAACGGATTTGAACAAACACAGTTGCAGAAACTAAAAAATTCGAACCTCGATATTTATTTCGATCAGATGATCACCTCCGAAAAAGCCATGATCATGAAGCCCCATCCCGGTATATTTGAATATGCATTTGCACAAACCGGTGCTGAATGCGGAAACAGCATCATGATCGGCGATGCCCTTGCCATTGACATTTTAGGGGCCATGCAGGTAGGTATGGCGCAGATTTACTTCAATCCAAAAAAAATACCGCATACTGAAAATCCGACCTATGAAATAAATTGCCTTTCTGAAATCAAAAATATCTTATAACATTTTTATGAAAATTATACACACAGCGCTAAGAGACTGCTTTATTCTGGAACCGACAATTTTTAAAGATAACCGGGGGTTTTTTTTCGAAAGTTATAATAAGAGAACCTTTCATGCGCTCAGCGGACTAGACGTGGAGTTTGTTCAGGACAATCAGGCGTTGTCGCATTACGGCACTGTGCGCGGATTACATTATCAGGAGGGAGAATATGCCCAGGCCAAGCTGGTACGTGTACTGCAGGGAAAAGTCATCGATGTAGCTATTGATTTGCGCAGCGGATCCCCCACTTTTATGCAGCATGTAGCCGTTGAACTGTCAGCAGAAAATAATCGACAATTATTTGTACCGCGGGGCTTTGCGCACGGTTATTCTGTGCTCGAAAATAATACCGTATTTCATTACAAATGCGATAACTACTACCACAAAGCAGCCGAAGGCGGCATGCATGTTTTGCATCGCGAATTGCAGATCAACTGGCAAATACCCCAAGCTGATATGCTCATTTCTGAAAAAGATCAGGTATTACCCGGTTTATAAAGCCTTCTTATTTTCTAAACAAATTTAAGCGAAAACCAATTCTGGCTTCTCCCTGACGAAATAGGGAGGACTGATTCATTTGCATATACTTTTTTTGATTATCGTTTGTATAAGTAGAGGTTGCTTGTGAAAGCTGACCAATTTCAAGCGGCAGCGATGCCACGAAATCAATCCTTTTGCCTAGTTTATATTCAAAAACCGGTGCAACACCAAAAGCTATCGTTGACAGCGTATGCTGATCAGTGGAACGACCATTTACTGTGGCAAAACTGTTGTTGAAATAATAATAACGGCCCCTTATATACGGCGATGTGTAAAAGGAAAACTTATTTTTTCTGAAAGTCAAAATATCATACTGATATCTCAACTCAGTGGTAAAATTGCGGGTATAATGATCGAACCGCCCATCCAGGGCAGTGAGCGAAATGTTGTGTCTGTTTTTTCTACCGGCCATATAACCCAGCGTGAGATTGGGCGTAAACAGCATTTTCGGCTGATAGCTGACTCCATGATGCATGAAAGAGTTGCGGTAGCTGACATGGCTAAAATTGGGGTTCAGGTAAAAACCGTGACTGCCTGAACGGGATTGTGCAATGGAAGCAGCCGATAACATGCACAGCGAAAGAACTAAAAAATGGTGTTTCATATTTTTTTATTTTTCAGCAAAGAAAATGGCATCAAATACAATTATTCGTTAATTGTCATGCTTCAGAAAAAATTTAACTTTTGTGAACTGATCGGACCGCAACATTATTCTGACTGTATCCCTCGTCAATACTAAAAACAGATAGCAGGTTTGCATTGCAGATCCTGCCATACATTTGCAATGAAAATACCCTCTGAGGAATTTATGAAAAAAGATATCACGACAACTGACGATATAAAAATGCTGCTCGATTCATTTTATGCGAAAGTGCTGAAGGATGATCTGATCGCGTACTTTTTTCACGATGTAGCGCGCATCAATCTCGAAGCACATATGCCCCATCTATATGCATTCTGGAATTCAGTATTGTTTGGCACTGCAGGATATAGCGGCAATCCGATGCTGAAACATATTGAACTTGACAAAAAAGAGCCGCTGAAAGATATTCATTTCGCCCGCTGGCAAAAATTATTTTTCGAAACGATTGATGAATTATTTGAAGGAAAAACGGCTGCACTGGCAAAAGAGAAGGCGAAGGCTATGGACTTTCTGATGAAGATGAAAATAGCGGACAGTCATAAAAGTGGCTTCATTCAATAACTGATTAAGAAGGGTCTAGCGATTTCGCAGGCATCAATATATCTTTACTTTAATTACCTTTGCACTTGCAAAAAAGATACTTTAATATTTAATCCACGATATGCCTCATTATTATTCTTTAGGAAAAATCCCCCATAAAAGACATACCCAGTTTCGTAAGCCTGACGGAGGACTGTATAGTGAACAATTATTCAGCACTGAAGGTTTTTCTAATAATTATTCACTATTGTATCATGTGCATCCGCCAACGAAAATCATAAAGTCAGAAGAACCCACTGATATTCAACCGGTGATCGCTACGCAAAACATCCTGAAACATCGGAGCTTTCAGGGCTTTAAAGTAAAGCCTGTGGCCGATTATCTCAACAGCCGCAGACCGGTGCTGATCAACATCGATTGCCATATTACCTTAGCTGCACCTCAGGAAAGTATGAGCAGCTATTTTTATAAAAATGCAGATGCCGACGAGGTGATCTTCATACATGAAGGCAGCGGTAAAATGCTGACCCAATACGGAGAACTTCCTTTTTCATACGGCGATTACATCGTGATACCAAGGGGGTGCATCTATCAGATACAATTTGATACGCCGGATAACAGACTGCTGATCATAGAGTCTTTCGGCCCTATCCGTTTTCCTAAAAGATATAAAAGCAACGAAGGACAACTGATGGAACATTCGCCCTATTGCGAACGCGATATCCGCAAGCCCCAGGACCTGAAAACCTACGATGAAACCGGTGAGTTTATGATCTATACAAAAAAGAAAAACCTGTTGTACCCGATCACCTACGGCACGCATCCTTTTGATGTGGTAGGCTGGGATGGCTGCGAGTACCCTTATATATTTTCAATTCACGATTTTGAACCAATTACTGGCCGTGTGCATCAGCCGCCACCGGTACACCAAACTTTTGACGGTAAAGATTTTGTGATCTGCTCTTTTGTGCCCCGTTTGTACGATTATCATCCGGAATCAATACCGGCCCCATACAATCATAGCAATATCGACAGTGATGAGGTGTTGTATTATGTAGATGGGGAATTTATGAGCCGTAAGCATGTAACGCGCGGCATGATCACTTTACATCCAAGTGGCATTCCGCATGGTCCGCATCCCGGAGCTGTAGAAAAAAGTATCGGCAAAAAAGAAACACCCGAACTGGCTGTGATGATCGATACTTTCAGACCTTTACATCTGACCAATTATGCATTGGACATTGAAGACGAAAATTATGTGATGAGCTGGGCGGAGTAAATGATTTGTCCGCCGAGGCGGATGATAATTTGATAATTTGATGTCCGCCGTGGCGGATGGCACTTTAAGAATGTGCGCAGCGGCGGAGACAATGAGCACTTAACCCTGAATACTGATTCTTTGATGCTCGAAACATCCTGACTAATTAATCATCATCCCTGATCCCTTCTGCCCTCTTACAACTTGCTAATCTTCCTGACCACTTTGGCACCTTGTTCATTTTCAATAGAGAAAATATAATTACCGCTTGGCAGCTTGCTCATATCTATACTCACCGACCTTGCCTGAGAGGGTTTGACACTTAGCAGCTTGCCGCTCAGGTCAAATAAGTACAATATGTAGTTTTCCGTATTCTCAAATTCAACTTGCATAAAATCCGAAACCGGATTTGGGAATATTTTTAACTGGAAAGCATCGGCGACGTCGTTGATCCCTTCTCCGCCCGAAATGAAATATTCATGCGCGCCGATATCAATTTTAGAACCTGAAATTCTGTTCAGACCATAGTAATCAGTTGCAGAAGGTGAAAGGTTCTGTAGGTCTCCTTTGTCAATGCAGGTACTGCTGCCGAGCAGATGAAAATCTTTTCCGATTGCATTGTCGGTATGTCCGCAGATCGTTGTTGGATTCACCAGTTGTGGATTTGCGTTGATCACATTATGGATAGTGTCGCCGTTGCGTTGCACTCCGGGGGACGCCTGCAGATTTTCAAAAAAAGGATACTCGATCCAATTGTAATCAAAAGTGTAAAAAGTGGCGTCGGCTACAAACACATCCGGCTTTAAGCCGTAATTAGTAGACTCATTACCAAAGAAAATATTATTCTGAATATAAAGTTGCGAGGTGGTGCCAAAAACATTAATAGCCGCGCCATTATTGGTGGCTTTATTCTTTATAAAATCATTATTGTAGATCCATGCTTTGCAGCTATGAATGTAAATGCCGGCACCAAAAAAATTTGCATAATTATTGGCAATCATATTATCGCGAATGATGTATTCCGTACTGTCCCATATCCCATTATTATTGTGCGAAATATGAATGGCCCCGCCGCCATCTGTTAGTCCACAGGCTGCATCCAGCATTTGGTTATTGCTGATCAGGTTTTTTTCGATGGTGGTTTTACCCATAGTACATGCGATAGCTGCCAGGCGCTGATTGACATTATGATGAATTTTATTACCACGTAAAATATTATGCCCTCCGTCTACCCGGATTGTCCCCATCCCAATTTCGTTGTTGCTATTGCTGTCTATTTCATTATTTTCAAAAAGCATCTCACTGAAAATAGTAAATACCGTACCGCCTTCTTCGTTGTGATGAAATCGATTGTCGTGAATTTTAAGATAGCCCCCCATGTAAGTGTCAAATTTGAATGCGGATACACGTGTTGCATTGTGATGCATATTGCAGTATTCCAGTTCAAAAATCTGGTTAGGTTTAAGAGACCCTACAATAACGCTGCCTACACTTTGATTTGCAATACTGTGGCAATGGGTAAATTCGCAATGTGATACTTTTAACGCTCTGTAAAATATAAACAAAGCGGCATTGTCATTCATAGGTGCATTCACACCATGTTTGGTATCTTTCACAATACAATATGAAAGCAAGCTGCTATCTGTGCCTGCAAATTCATTAAAA
>JADYYU010000151.1 GCA_020853515.1 Chitinophagaceae bacterium
GAACCAGTGAGGCCCTGATAAAATTGGGTACTGAAGTGGTGACCGTTGCCCTGATATTAGTGCCAAACTGCTCAGACGCTGTGGTGATCAATACAGCCCAGTAACCGGCCGCAAAACCAAGCACACTAAACAAAATATAAAAATACTGCACCTCCGCACCATGCATCAGAAAGTAAGCGATTACCATCAGTAAGGTAGCAAACACAAATAATTGCAACACTCTTTTACGGCTTTTGAGCAATTGACTCAACACACCGGAAAGCAAATCACCGGCTGTGACACCGGCGTAACAATACATAATTGATTTGGCTGGCATGATGTCGCCCTGTATGCCCAGCTCTTTGCCAAGTTCAGGACTCAGCGTAATCAGTATCCCGATCACATACCAGATCGGCAAACCGATCAGAATGCACTTCATATAAGTTAAAAACCGATGTTTGTTTAAGAAGATCAAAGAAAGACTTCCTAATTTATGGGAGGCGCTTTTGGTTACTTTATAAATACCTGACTCAAACATGCTCACACGCATCAGCAGCAACAGCAAACCCAGTATACCGCCGATAATATAACAGGTGGTCCAGGGCACATGAAACACCGCCAGCGAGCCTGCCAGAATAGCCCCCGATACGCCCACGGTAGCAACGATCGTAGTGCCCCATCCTCTTTTATCTTTATGTAATATTTCAGAAACCAGGGTGATGCCGGCACCCAATTCACCTGCCAGCCCTACGCCTGCCACAAACCTGAGGATCCCATACTGAGTAATGTTTACGACATAGGCATTCAAAATATTTGCGATCGAGTACAAAACGATAGATCCGAATAATACAGAAAGCCGGCCCTTTTTATCTCCGAGTATGCCCCACATGAGACCCCCAAACAACATGCCGATCATTTGAATATTCAGCAGATACAGCCCACTTTTTTCAAGTGCCTCCGGCAAAATACCGATCGCCAGCAAACTGGGTTTTCGCACCACACTGAAAAGTACCAGATCGTAAATATCCACGAAATAACCTAAGGCGGCAACGAGTACCGGAATGCCAAATACTTTCGACTGTGAATTCATGGGCATGAAAGTAGAAATATTTTTTTATATTTTGGTCAGCTTTCATAAAAAGCAAGCAGGTTGAATCAAAATATAGAACAGGGAACCACTCTGCTGTTACAACAAAGTTCCTGCGTACAAGGTTTCATCAATCATGCGAACTAATATCTGTCTCCGTGTTGTCACCGTCATTTTTTTTACCCCCCATGGCAAATTTAAGAATGACCGGCAAGGTGGTTACCAATATAATGACAACAACAATAATTTCTAAACGGGTTTTGATCCAGGGGAATTGCTTGCTTAAAAATAAGCCGGCCAGCATCATAGAAAATACCCAGGCAAAAGAACCTATGAAGTTATATAAGGTGAATTTTTTATAATCCATTTTTACTACCCCGGCCACGATCGGAACAAAGGTGCGGATGATGGGTAAAAATCGTGCAGCAATAATCGTCAGTGCACCATTTTTTTCATAAAATTTTTGCGCAGAAATCAGGTGTCTTTTCTTAAAGAAAAAAGTATCCTGACGTGAATAAATAAACGGACCCGATTTTTTGCCAAACCAATAGCCGACATAATTGCCTAGCACACCGGCCAGAGCGATCAGCACCATGATCACTACATAATGTACATTAAAAAATTCGGAGGCCAGCTCTTCAGCATAAATACCTGCAACAAATAACAGCGAATCGCCGGGTAGAAAAAAGCCAACGAATAAACCTGTTTCGGCAAAGATCACAAATATCAGCAAATACAAACCGCCCATTTGTATATACCATTCCGGATTCAGGATGGTTTCTTTCAGTGTATGCAGCATAATCTATTTTTGAGGTGGCAAATATAGTTTGAATATTAAACATTACCATCCTAAATACGCATTGACGCCCGATTATTAAAAAAGCAGGAACATACCCGAATTTTTATATATTTAACCCTTAAAATAAGTAAACATGGAAAAGCAAACCCCTGCCTCAAACAATTCCGCATTGGCCACTATCATCTCGGTATTTTTTTTCTGGGGCTTTGTCGCTGCCAGTAACGGACTGTTGATACCTGTACTCAAAAATCATTTCACTCTCTCACAAACCGCTTCTCAGCTCGTAGATTTTGCGTTTTACATAGCCTATGGGGTCGGCTCACTCATTTACTTTCTGATGAGTATGAGTGTCGGTGACCCGCTAAACAAAATCGGATACAAAAATGGGTTGGTGCTGGGACTGGTGATCTCTGCTATTGGCGCGCTATTGTTTGTACCGGCTGTGATGCTCAACCAATATCTATTTTTTCTGATCGGATTGTTTGTCATTGCATTTGGATTTTCATTATTACAGATCGTGGCCAACCCCTTTGTGATCAATCTGGGTGATCCGGCAAAAGGTTCATTTCGCTTAAACTTAGCAGGCAGTATCAACTCCCTGGGAACTTCGCTGGGACCGGTTTTGTTTGCATTTGCCCTCTTCGGCAGCGCCAACTCAAGTGCTGCTGACAAATTGGGTATCGACGCTATCAAAATCCCTTTCATCATACTCAGTGGCTTACTCCTTTTTATGGCCGTATTTCTGAAAATGAGCAAACTGCCTATGATCCAAAATGA
>JADYYU010000152.1 GCA_020853515.1 Chitinophagaceae bacterium
CATTGCTATTGCATGCCGCAAAACTGGAGCCTGGAAATGCTCAGGTGAACGCCATGCTGGCAGATCTGCATTAAAAATAACTGACGGATCTCAAATAGACTACATCTTCTCCTCCGTTATCCTGATAATATCCGCCTCTTCCTGATTTGATTTTGCAAGAATTTCCCGTGCTTCATTCACCATCACTTCGGCCGTCGCTTTATCCTTTAAACCACCGGCGTTGATCTTTACATTCAGGTAAGCACCATAGATAGCAGCACGAATGCAAAGTGCTCCTACGGCAGCATCACTCAAACTATTCGGATTTCCGACATTTACCATTTCGCGTATCAACGGATAACATTCGAAACCCTTTTTCATCGTAAGCAAGGGGATCTGAGTGGCATAGAGTGTTGCAGATTGGATGGCCGCAGTTCGCGCCTTTTTTTCGTCATCCGTATTTTTTGGCAATCCAAAAGCATCCATAATTTTGCTGAAAGCAATCGTGTCTTCATCCACCAGTTTCAATAAATCATCTTTCAGTTGCTGACCATTTTCAGCCCAGTTGCTAAACATTTCGATCTGCGCATCCCAGCCTTTTTTATGGCTGCTGAGATTAGCTACCATGGTACCAAGACTTGCTCCCAATGATGCCACATAGGCACTGATACTGCCTCCGCCGGGAGCAGGACTTTCGCTGGCTGTTTCATTGGCAAACTGCTGCAGATTCATATCGATTAATCTTTTGCTAACGGTATCATTCATCACATACTCAATGATCTTTTTTTGCGGATCAAAAGGAGCCAGTTCATCCAGTCCCATACTTTTTATTGCAATTCTGATGAGTTCGCCTTCGCTCAGTCCTGTGCTTCTTTTTTGCTTTTGTAAAAAATATTTGCCGGCGTCCAGCATACTTTTCAGCGGTACCAAACCAACCAGTTCACTGCCAGTCACCCGCATCCCTCTTGCATGAGCCCGCTCTACCGCGGTATCAAAGGCAATATGCAAAGGTGTAATATTGATATTGGTGAGGTTCATAGATATTTGTGCAATGCCGTACTCTTCAATAAACCACCCAATGGCCTTTACACTTTTTAATAAGCCCGGTTCACGTACTTCTGTCCCATTTTCATCCATTACTTTCTTGCCGTTTTCTTCTTTTACCCGACCATTTTCACGCAGATCGAAAGCGACCGAATTAGCGCGACGGGTAGAGTTCGTATTGAGATTCACATTGTAGGCCACCAGAAAATCACGGGCACCAATGACAGTGGCGCCGCTCTTTTCATTAAATACAGGTGCTCCGAAATCGGGAACCCAGTTGGCATCTTTTATTTTATCCGCAAAGCCCTCATATTCACCGGCACGAATGGTAGCCAGATTCTGACGATCTGGTTTTTGTGCAGCACTTTCGTACATATACACCGGAATATTCAGTTGCTCCCCCACTCTCTTTCCTAACTGTCTGGCATATTCAACAGCCTCCTCCATCGTAATGCCACTGATGGGTATCAGCGGACAAACATCTGTAGCGCCCATACGGGGATGTTCGCCTTTATGCTTGCTCATATCAATCAGCTCAGCCGCCTTTTGAATGGCCAGAAATGCAGCGTCGATCACAGGCTGCGGTTCGCCTACAAAGGTAACCACCGTGCGGTTAGTGGCCTTTCCGGGATCTACATCCAGCAGTTTTACGCCTTCCACTTTTTCTATTTCATCTGTGATCTGCTTGATGATATTCAGATCAACGCCTTCACTAAAATTGGGTACACATTCTATAATTTGTTGTTGCTTATTCATTCTTTGTTTTCGTTTTATGCATTTATAAATTAAAACTATCGGGGTGTTTATGTTGTATTGGCTAACCTATGAATCAGCCTGTATTTACTGATATTTGATCAAAGCCGGCCTTTGTGTAATTTCATGATAACAGACACTGCCTTCTTTAAAATAGTGAAATACAACACTCTTGCGTGTTTTGCTTTTGTCCAGATGCTCATTGCCTCCATGAAAAAGATTGGCATGCCATAACAACAGATCCCCTTTTTTAGCGGTAAAATTCTTCTTGACAATTTTATGCTCCACGATCTTCTGTGCTATCATGTCTTCATAGGCATCATAGGTTTTATTGCCGATCATCAGACCGTTCCCTTCATTGTCATAATCCTTGTTGAGATAGTAAGGCAATTTATGACTACCCGGATAATAATGCAAAGGCCCGTTATCTTCGTTAATATCTTCCAGCGCGATCCAGGCTCCCATCAAACCGCCCAGCGGATAAGTGGTCATATGAATACTGTCAGAGTGGGTATGTTGTTCGCTGCCCATTTTAAAATTAATACTTTGAAACAACACGGCCTTACCACCGATCAATACATCAAGCAATTGCAGCAGTTTGGGATCAGTGCCTATATGCTTCAATGCAGGTAGTGTGTGAAAGGCAAACATAATTTTGCCATTATTGATAAATTGATAGAGACCACTGTCAAGGCCATTATCAATCGCAGTATTAATTTCATTGACCAGCTCGTCACTGACATAATTTTTTAAAATTGCAAAGCCCTGTTCTTCGTACTGATCGAGACTCTGCCGGTCCGCTTCACTAAGCGACTGATACAAATCACATTGTTTCAATTTTGCAGGATCGATATAAATTTCATCCTGTACCGATCCGGGCAAACCGTCAAAATCTTTGCTTGAAACAGATGAAAAATATTTTTTACGCAGCCCTATTTTTTGATACACCGCTTCATTATGGATTAATTCTTTTTTATGAAAAAAATTATACAATGCGTACGTAAAGCGAAATCTCCGGAGGAATTCTTTCATGAATTTTCGATGCTGATTGCCGGCAAAGTTAATTCATTTCGGATGATCTGTTCACTATCCCAGTTCAATTATCAGAAATTTCAGGTAGTTGGTATTTTCAATATGCCACACAATGGGATGATCGGCCGCTTGGGCACGGAAACATACCTGTCTGATAGGCCGTTTGGCATCTTTGGCTGCTGCTTTGATGGTATCCAGAAACATTTCGGGCGACACCAGATTGGTGCAGGAAGCTGTGACCAAAAAACCTCCCTTTTTCACCAGTTTCATGGCTCTGAGATTAATTTCTTTGTATCCTGCAAGCGCCTTCTGTATACTGGCCCTGTTTTTGGTAAAAGCCGGCGGATCCAGCATCACCACATCCCATTTTTTATCTTCTTTACTCCATTGCTTTAAAGCATCAAATGCACTTACCGACTGGAATTCGCAGATGGCATCCAGTCCGTTTAAGGTGGCATTTCGTCGGGCGGTTTCAATGGCTATATCCGAAATATCGAGACCCAAAACTTTTTTCGCTCCATAATAGGCCGCATGCAGGCCAAAGGTGCCGGTATAGCAAAATGCTTCCAGCACCTCAGCGTCCCTCACGATTTGCTGTATCTGCCGGCGATTATCTCGTTGATCGAGGAAGTAACCTGTCTTCTGGCCCTTTTCAATATCCACAATAAATTTTAATCCATTTTCATTGATGATGATCTCTGTTTCAAAAGGAGCAGAAAGAAATCCTTTTTTTTGTTCCAGTCCTTCCAGTTCGCGAACGGGCACATCATTTCTTTCGTAAATCCCTTTGGGAGCAAATATTTTGTTGATTGCCTGAACGATCGCATCTTTCCACACCTCCATACCCAGAGACATGGTTTGTATCACAAAATAATCATTGAATTTATCGA
>JADYYU010000153.1 GCA_020853515.1 Chitinophagaceae bacterium
TTTATGTATAAAGACAAAGACAGTAAAGGCGGTAAATTGACTTGTGGTCCGATGTGGGATTTTAATCTGTCGTATGGAAATGCCGACTACTGCGATGCCTACGACACTACCGGCTGGCAATATAATTTCAATGCGTTGTGTCCGAATTATACCATCCTTGTGCCTGACTGGTGGAATCGCCTGCTGCAGGATACCAATTATACTACCTTGCTTAAATGCCGCTGGAAGCAACTGCGAACCGGCCGTTTTTCAGATGTCAAGATCAGTCAATGGGTCGATTCGGTGGCTTCTCTACTGAGTCTGCCGCAACAACGTAATTTTCAGAAGTGGCCTATATTAGGTACTTATATCAACTGGAACTATTACATCGGTCTTTCTTATGCAGATGAAATCAACTACCTCAAAAAGTGGATGAAAGACAGAGCTAAGTGGATGGATAATCATTTACCGGGAACCTGTCTGGCCCCCTTAAATGTTCAAAATACAGCACCGAATGATCTGGAAATTACTATCGCCCCAAATCCGATGAATACACATACCGTGATTTCATTTTATGGAAATAAAGTGGAAGGGACCAAAAAATTGTATGTATTCGATATTACCGGAAGACTTGTGCGTCAGCAGGAAACCATATCGAATTCATCGTTTGTGCTCGAACGAGGTGATTTGCCGTCAGGGGTCTATTTCATTAAAATAGCTACGGAACATCATCAGTTTGTGAGCAGGAAATTTGCAGTAGAATAACGCTTTTACAGACGAAATATTTTTTTTCATCTAAAAATGTCCGATTAATTTTACCGCCGGCCAAAAAATATGGCCTGAAATACAACGATACGAACTTATCGAACGTCTTAGCCTCGGAAAATTAATTTTAAACAATAAAAAAATGAAGAAAAGAATACTCAGTTTTTTTGCAATAGGATTATGCATTGCTACAGGAGCCTCCGCCCAAAGTATTGCACCTTCAACCATTAACAGCAATGGCGGGTTTACCACCATTGGCGGAAATTCGTATGAATGGTCGATTGGTGAAATGGTGCTGGTACATACGGCTACTGCGGGCAATGTGGTAATCACTCAGGGTTTATTGCAACCCAACAAGCACTCGGGCGGTTCGGCCGTTAGCGAGTCACAGTTTATTTTCGATCGTGTAAAGGTCTATCCGAATCCAGCCGAAAACATGTTTTTTCTTGATGCTGATTTTAAGGAAAGCGGTGTTTTGCAAAGCATTCTGTATGACCTGAACGGAAAGATCATTGAACAAAAAGAGATCGCGGCAAAAGGTCAGCGAGAAAAACTGTCATATAACATTTCAGCCCTTTCGGCCGGAAATTATATGCTGATAGTTTCCTTTACAAGCGATGGCAACCAAAAAACGATCAGTAAAGCAGCCTACAAAATTGAAAAAACAAATTAATCAATTAATTCCCTTTTAAATAAACAAATATTATATACATGAAAAAACATCTTTTACTATTAGCATTTTTTGCTTTAATATCAATCTCGCTTTTGCATGCGCAGGCGCCTGCAAAATTCAATTATCAGGGTATCGCCCGTGATGCATCCGGCAATGCCATTGCGGCTCAGCCTGTAGGTCTGAAAATTTCAATCCTGGATGGCAATGCTGCGGGACCGGTTGTATTTTCCGAAACGCATACACCAACCACCAATTCATATGGTTTGTTTGTAGTAACCATAGGTGCGGGTACTTTGGTAAGTGGAGACATCAACACCATCGCGTGGGGTGTTGGCGGCAAATGGATCAAAATTGAAATGGATCCTGCAGGTGGCGCAGCTTATACCAATCTAGGTACTTCCGAATTGCTCAGCGTTCCTTATGCCATGTATGCCAATTCAGGCGTTGGCGCTCCGGGTCCGCAAGGCCCTGCGGGGGCTACGGGTCCGGCGGGAGCAGCAGGTGCACCGGGAGCTACCGGTCCTGCCGGACCGCAGGGAGCTCAGGGTATACCCGGTCCTACAGGTGCCACGGGAGCAACTGGCGCTACAGGTCCTGCCGGTCCGCAAGGTCCTGCCGGTCCAACCGGTGCTGCAGGCCCACAGGGTCCAATCGGACTTACCGGACCTGCAGGTGCAACGGGTCCTGCCGGTCCTGCTGGTCCAACCGGCGCGCAAGGTCCACAAGGTCCTGCCGGTCCAACATACACTGCCGGTTCAGGTATCAGCATTGCAGCCAATGTGATCAGTGCTACAGACAACTCAGCAACCAATGAATTACAAACATTATCGATAGCAGGTAATAACCTAACCATCAGCAATGGCAATACAGTTACACTTCCGGCAGGTGGTGGTGGCGGATTATCAGGCACTACCAACTACCTCGTGAAATTTACCGGTGCCAATACAGGTGGTAATTCATCAATGTATGAGTTGAATAACAAAGTAGGTTTGGGTTTGCTTGCTCCTGCAGCAAAATTAGATGTACTGGCTGGTAACGCAGATTCAATCGGAATTAAGGTAACTTCAAGCTATGCTGCGCAAATCGGAAATGGTATCATCATGGCTGATTATACCGGTGCTGCCGATCTGAATCACTTTGGAATTGTGGGTAGTTCGATTCCAAGTTTAACAGGTGAAAATGGTGTAGGTGTGAATGGGAACGGCGCATTTTGTGGTGTGAGTGGTGCGGCCTATAGTACAAGTGTAGCAGCTGGTTCACTCACGATCGGTACAATAGGTCAAGCAAATTCGGATGCAGACAATTCAGTAGGTATTTATGGTGTAAGTGATATGTTTGCTGTTGGTCCATTAACATCAATCGGTGTATACGGATCTGCAGCAGGTGGTGTTAACAACTTTGCAGGTCTGTTTGATGGTGATGTATCCGTCAATGGTTTCTTAACAAAATTAGGCGGTACCTTCAAAATTGATCATCCATTAGATCCGGCTAACAAATATCTGTATCACAGTTTTGTTGAAAGCCCTGATATGATGAATGTTTATAACGGAAATATTACGACTGATGCAAATGGTGAAGCCATTGTTGAATTGCCTGATTACTTCAATGCATTGAATAAAGATTACCGTTATCAGCTAACCGTGATCGGAACTTTTGCTCAAGCGATCGTTGCGAAAAAAGTAGTCAACAACCAATTTGTGATCAAAACAAATCAGCCTAATGTTGAAGTAAGCTGGCAGGTAACCGGTATCAGAAATGATGCTTATGCGCAAGCTCACAGAGTAGTACCTGAAGTAGAAAAAGAAAACTTCAATAAAGGCAAATACCTGGCACCTGTTGAATTGGGTAAAAGTGCTGATCTGAAAATCGGACATATCACATTACCACAAGCAGTAAGTACCAAAGAAAGTTTATTGAAAGCGAGAAGAAGTCGTGTGAATACAAGAAGATAAAATTCTTAAACTCTTTTCAGATAAGGCAGAATATCGCTCAGATAATCTGCCTTATTTTTTTGTATGATCTCCATGGCTTTCGCTTTGTCAAAAAACTGATCAACGACTACGTCCGTATGTTCGAGCTTTTTGTATTGTTCAAAAAAATGTTTGATCTCGCTCATCAGATGTGGAGGCAATTCTTCCAGTGAATCGATATGGCTGACCGAAATATCATTGGCGCAAACGGCAATGATCTTATCATCTTCACCCTTGTCGATCATGCGCATCACACCGATCACTTTGGCTGTAACGATACTGAGCGGCTCAAAATCAATTTGCGAAAGTACCAGGATATCGAGCGGATCACCGTCACCGGCATAGGTTTGCGGAATAAACCCATAATTGATGGGATAATAAAATGCGGCATGCAATACCCTGTCGAGACGCAATAAGCCACTGGGTTTATCCACTTCATATTTTGCTTTACTACCTCTTGAGATTTCTATGATTGCGTTTACGATTTCAGGTGAATGTTCGCCAACGGGGATATCGTGCCAGGGATGATTGTTCATATACTTAATTATTGCAGCAAAGATAAGTTTTTTGCGCTTCGACTGCGGATGGACAAAGATGAGGAGAGGAAAAAAATCTGAATCCCGCCCAGGCGCGCATGCACGGATGAAGAAGATTTATGGACAAACACAGATACTGGGATAAAAAATCCTGCATTTCATTTTTTAATCCATCTAACCGCGTAAAATGGAAAACGGCTTAATGCTCGCACAAACCCTGAGCACTAGCCCCGATGGCAGTGGAAAGCCCCCGGCGCTTTGGCCGGGACTTGAAACGAACAGCGGGAAGTAGCTGAATAATGCGATGAGGCGTGGCTCCTGATCAGTAACACCGGTATTGCGTTGGAAAATAAACTTCTGCAACTGATTATCTATATTTGTTTCGAATTATACAATCCTTCACAACACATCATGAAAAATTTATTCAGATACAGCAGCCTATTATTGCTAACCCTCTCGCTTTGCACACAACATTTATCTGCGCAAAGCAAAACAAAAACCACCCAGCTTGATAAAAAAAATCTGCCTGCAGCCATCAACAATATGAAGCATGATGGTATCATTAAAAATGCATTTCAGTGGACAGATCAGAAAGGCCTGAATATGCTGATCGCTACCGAAACCGGGGTGTATGAATACAATGGCGAAACAGATGCAGGTGGAAGTATAGGCGGAAGCAATGCCGAACTTTATGTGTATCATTATCTGGTGAAAAATAGCGTGGCAGAACTCAGTTGGAAAGTCAGTGATTATATCAGAGATTGCCCGGTGGATCTGGAGGCGCATTTTATTCCGAATACTTTTGCAATTACTGACTTAAACAAGAATGGAGTGAGTGAGGTGTGGATGATGTATGTAACGGTTTGTCATGGCGATGTTAGTCCGCTGGATATGAAGATCATTATGTACGAAGGCAATCAGAAATTTGCAATGCGGGGACAGAACAAGATTAAATTTTCGGCCACAGAATACATCGGCGGGGAGTATAAATTTGATCAGGCCTTTTTAAATGCGTCCCCCGCTTTCAGAACCTATGCAAAAAAAATGTGGCAACTTCATATCAGTGGCCGATAGTTATTTCAAAAAAAATCAGGTACTTATACGGCCGTTTTTACTTCAGTTTGTCGAGCACCTGAAACATTTTTAATTTGACCTCTTTGGGGCTGCAGGTATAGCCGTGTATAATAAAAGCAAATGCGGCTGCGGTGCTGTCGGGCATGGTGATGTATCCGGCATACGAACGGGTACCACCGATATAACCGCTCTTCATATTTAAACCATTGATAGAAGGCAGACTGGCATAAAAAGCAGGATAGGTTTTATCTTTTGTTTGTTGTTGCAATACACTGGCCAGCACAAAAGTTGTAATTTGATTATCATCGGCCAGACCACAACCGTCATTCAGTTTTACTTTCCGGATATCGATCTTTACTGAGTTGGCATAACGCATCATGGCGGAGATACCCAACTTCCAGGAACCGTGTTTAAAGAGTTGTGCGGCCATGGTTTTGCAAA
>JADYYU010000154.1 GCA_020853515.1 Chitinophagaceae bacterium
CCGGTGGTGCAACGATGTGGTATCGGACGTCTGCCGCCGGCTACTTCTTTTGTAAGCGACATGGCCGTAGATCCGGATTCCGCCTCCAACATCCTAATATGTTATTCTAATTATGGGATCAACAGTTTGTATTATTCGCGCGACACCGGTAATACCTGGTTTTTAGTGGGTGGAAATTTAGAAAGTAACCAGAACAATTCAGGCGCCGAGCCCAGTATCCGGAGTGTAGAAATACTGGTAGATACAAACGGGAAACGGCACTATTTCGCAGGTACCAGCATTGGCCTTTTCAGCACAGATAGCCTGGTATTGGCCATAAATGGGGTAACCAATAAAACTGCATGGAAACAGGAAAGCAGCGATCAGATCGGCGCAGCCATTGTAACGGATATTAAGACACGAAATGCAGACGGCTATGTGGTGGTGGGTACCCATGGCAACGGTATTTTCGACAGCTATTATTTTGGCAATCAGCCGCCTGAAGCAGTTGTGCTCGGTAATACGCTCGAGATATACCCGAATCCTGCACACAATGAACTGAATTACACCTTCTCAAATGCCGAGGCCGGCAATGTATATGCCGAGATCATAGATATGAGCGGCAGAAGGGTGATGACTGCCATGAATTCATATTATAACGCCGGCACATTTACCATCAAGTTGAATGTCAGTTCGCTGGGTTCAGGGCACTACTTCTTTTCACTCTACAATAAAAATAAAAAGCCGCAGGTGAAACATTTTGTGGTGATTAAATCTTAATTTTCTTTGTCTTATGATTATCTACAACCGATTTGCTGCTTTATTACTGCTGCTGAATCTTACCATACTATTTTATGCATGCAATGATGAGGGTTTTATACCTAAAAAACGCGGCTACTACAGAATCGATTTTCCCGAAAGAAAATATGTCACTTTTAACGAACCCGGTTATCCCTACACATTCGAATATCCTGTATATGCCGACATTGTAAAGGATACGGTTTTTTTTGACAGCAAAGCTGAAAATCCCTGGTGGATCAATATCGATTTTAAAAAACTGGGCGGGAAAGTCTACCTCAGTTATAAGGTGATCGATCAGCAAAATGTACTGGGCAAACTACTCGAAGATTCATATCAGATGTCGCATTTTCATACTAAAAAAGCCGATTATATCAATGAACCGGAATTTCATACATCAGATAATGTGCATGGTTTGTATTATGATGTAGGTGGTAACGCCGCTTCCGCATTTCAGTTTTATGCTACCGACTCAGTACATCACTTTCTGCGGGGAGCCTTATACTTTGATACAACACCCAATGCCGATTCACTGAAGCCGGTGAATGAATTTCTGCGTGAAGATATCATGCATATTGTTAACTCATTAAAATGGACCCGATGATAATTATTGACGACATACTGATCAGTGACGAAATTGTAAAAGAAGAATTTATCTGTCACCTTGAAAAATGCAAAGGGGGCTGCTGTGTGGATGGTGATGCCGGCGCGCCCCTGGCTAAAAACGAATTGAAGAAGGTAAAAGAAGTTTATAAGCTGTTGGTTAATGAATTGTCTGCCGAAGCCAAAGCTGAAATCAAGCGGGTAGGACCTTACACGCAGGAAGACTATTTCGGATATGTAACACCGGCTATCAATGGTGGCATCTGCGTATATGGGTATTCTGATGAAATGGGCGTGGTGAAATGCCTCATCGAAAAGGCTTATAATGAGGGGCGGACCGATTTCAAAAAGCCGATCTCCTGTCATTTATTTCCCATCAGAGAAACCAAAAATGAAAATTATATGGCCTTGAATTATGAACCCCGCGAAACATTATGTGCACCGGCCTGCAGTCTTGGTAAAAAACATGGTGTAAAAGTGTACGAATTTCTGAAGGAGCCCCTGATCCGCAAATATGGCGAAGCATTTTACGATGTGCTCGATGATATTGCCAAAAGCGGGGCCGTTTAGTATCAGTAGTCAAAGGTCACTTATTTATTATCGTTTTAAGTTTCAGATATTTTTCTATTTTTGCAGGAATTAATTCGTAGCTATGAAAAAAATATTCTTTGTTCTTGTACTGATATTCCAGATTGTATTTGTGTTTGCCCATGAAAGAGCCGGTTTTGTAGAAAGACAACAGAGGCAGGAAACACTGATCACCACTGCATTTAAGAACGGACAGTTGACAGAAAATGAATACAATAAGCTGATGAAAGAGCAAAAGCACATTAAAGACGCGCTGGAAACCAACGACCTCGATAATCACTGGACCATGCTGGAACACAATATAATGGTGACCAAACTCGATCGTGCTGAAAAAAGGATCAGGAAGTTTTTGAGAAATACCGAAAAGGTCTAGTTTAGTCCGTTTTATGACAGCTTGCTGAACTTATCTGAATACAGATATCTTAAGCAGCGATCCACATTTATTTCTCGTTTTCGTTCATTTTATTTCTTCTTGCAGAACGTCGTTTTCGTATTATCCGCAATAAGATGATGCCTCCGGTTGCGCAGATGATCACCATGGGCCAGGCGGCTATTAGGGCAAGAATAAACTCTTTTATTGCGCTCCATCCGCTGACAATTGCATCTTTTATACGATCCGTGAAACGGTAAGGTTGAGCATTGTTGATACGATTGTCTTTTTCCTGAAACAAATACACATTTAAGGTGCTGTAGGCGATCTGATCATTGAGGTATTTGAGACGACCTGTGATACTCTCAATTTCCTCCTGTATGGTTCTGATATTTTCTTCAATTTCTAGTACATCCCTGATATTGCCGGCTTTAACCACAAGTTCCCTGTATTTTTGTAAATATTCTTTTTTATTCGAAAGGCGGCTTTCAATATCTATAAATTCTTCAGTAACATCTCTGGCTTCAATATTTTTTGATTGTATGATATCGTCCCCTTTTTCAAGGTCAACGATCATTTTTTCAAAATTGTCTGCAGCGACCCGGATTTTCAAATTATACGAAATGATATTGTCATTATTGGACACTTGTTCAGATTCGTAGTAGGCCTGATACAGTTTCAAAAGCTGATCTATATTTTTTTTGCTGTCCGCTGCATGGACTGACCGCACTGATAAACTGCCGTCTTTTATAATTTTCTTCTGAGTTGGATCGACTTGCTGTTGCGCTGTAGCCGCGTTCAGTACCTTGTCCGTATTATCTTCAGGCTGATTTTTTTCAGACTCCTCCACAGCAGCAACGTCCATATTGTCACCTGTTTTTTCAGCTTTGCTAATTTCATTTGCAGGTGCAGTGATACAAGCGGCTATGACGGGGTTTTTGAGTTTGGATCGGGGGATATCTTGTTTAAATAAACTATCTGAATTACAGGACAAAATCAAAAACAAGGTGAAAATAAATGAATCCGAAAGAATACGTTGCATAGTTAAATTATTTTAGGGTAAACGAACTACTAAAATGATTAACGTTGCGCTGCCTCTTTTATTGTGATGGAGATGTTGCTGATCGATAAACTGACTGTATGCCAGGTGCTAAATTATAGCGGAATATTCCCATGTTTTTTTCTAGGCAAGTTGCAGACTTTATTTTCAAGCATTTTAAATACATGCATCAGTTTGATTCTGCTGTCTTCCGGCTGTATGATTTCGTCGATAAATCCCCGAGCTGCAGCTCCGTAAGGATTGGCAAATTTCTCAGCGTATTCTGCAACCTTTTCTTCCAGTTTGGCAGCCGGGTTGTCGGCACTTTCAATTTCCCGTTTAAAAATAATTTCTGCTGCGCCTTTTGCGCCCATCACTGCAATTTCAGCATTCGGGAATGCAAAGTTCATATCTGCGCCGATATGTTTCGAATTCATTACATCGTATGCACCGCCATAAGCTTTGCGGGTGATGAGGGTCACTTTCGGCACAGTGGCTTCACTGAATGCATAGAGCAGTTTAGCACCATTACTGATAATACCATTCCATTCCTGATCGGTACCGGGTAAAAATCCGGGCACGTCTACCAGCACCAGTAAAGGGATATTAAAGGCGTCGCAAAAGCGGACGAATCTTGCACCTTTTTTACTTGAATTATTGTCGAGCACACCCGCCATTACCGCAGGCTGATTAGCAACCACACCAATACTTTTGCCTCCTAAGCGGGCAAATCCTACCAGTATATTTTCGGCATAGTCTTTATGTACTTCCAGAAAGCTGTCTTCATCGCAAATCTGCAAGATCACATCTTTCATATCATAAGGCTGATTGGCGCTTTCCGGCACCACTTGATTCAGTTTAGGACGCTTTTCATTGCCTTGTTTATAGGCATATACCGGTGCGTCTTCTTCGCAGTTTTGCGGCATATAGCTCAGAAGACTTTTAATATGATTGATACAGGCAATTTCGTTGGCACAGGCAAAATGAGTTACCCCGCTCTTGGTGGCATGGGTATCTGCACCACCCAGTTCTTCACTGCTAATTTCCTCGTGTGTCACTGTTTTCACTACGTTTGGTCCTGTTACAAACATATAAGATGTATGCTCCACCATCAATATAAAATCTGTGATAGCAGGGGAGTAAACGGCACCACCGGCGCAGGGCCCCATAATGGCGGATATTTGCGGGATAACACCCGATGCTCTGGTGTTTCTGTAAAAAATATCTGCATAACCACCCAGGCTCACAACTCCTTCCTGAATACGGGCGCCGCCACTATCGTTTAAACCAATCACGGGAGCACCGTTTTGCATGGCAAGGTCCATGATCTTACATATTTTTTCGGCATGGGTTTCACTCAAACTACCGCCAAAGACGGTAAAGTCTTGCGAAAAAACATACACTAAGCGTCCGTTTACCGTGCCGTATCCAGTCACTACACCATCTCCGGGGTAGACTTCCTTTTCCATTCCAAAGTCAGTACTGCGGTGGGTGACAAACATGCCGGTTTCCTGAAATGAATGTTCATCCATCAGAATATGGATCCGCTCGCGTGCGGTTAGTTTGCCTTTTTTATGCTGAGCAGCGATTCTTTTCTCACCACCACCTTTCATTGCTTCCAATATTTTAGCCTCTAGTACTTCCTTCTTATTCATGTCACAAATATATAATGTGTTTAGGAGTTTACGGGTGTAACAAACAGAAAAAGAGAAAAAGAGGGAAGGTTGGGGAGGTTTAAAGGTTTTAAGGTTAGGAGCTTGCAGGTTAGCAGATTACAGTTCCCGACGTTGTGGTCAGGATGCTGACCAGATCGTCAGAATTTAATGGTTACAGCTTTAGCAGTATATAGTTTAAGGTCTAGCGGCCCCAAGTATAGAAGTATTATCTCCTCCATTTTCAAATTTTCAAATTTTCAAACTATTTCTCCGTCTTCGACGAATTTGCCAGACGATTATGCAATTCAGCGATCTCAATGGTATTCAGCAGGCGCCATTTACCGGTGGGCAACTTATCAAGCTTAATATTCATGATGCGTACCCGGGTGAGTGACGTGACATCATACCCCAGAAAATCGCACATGCGTCTGATCTGCCGGTTGAGCCCCTGGGTGAGAGTGATGCTGAATTTTTTGCCACTGATCTGATGCACTTTACAAGGCAGCGTTTGTGTGCCGAGGATAGGTAAGCCCCGGCTCATTTTGGTAATAAATTCAGGCGTAATACCTTTGTTTACAGTTACAATATATTCTTTATCATGCTGATTACCGGCACGCAATATTTTATTAACGATATCACCATCATCGGTCAGTAAGAGCAACCCTTCAGAATCTTTGTCGAGCCTTCCGATCGGAAAAATTCGTTTCGGGTATTTGATAAAAGAGATCACATTACTTCTGTCGGTCAGGTCGGTTGTGGTAGTGATGCCTATGGGTTTGTTGAACATCAGGTACACTGAAGCAGACTTTTTCTTTTTCATCAGTTCGTCGTCTACGTACACCTTATCATGCTCACCTACTTTTGAAGAAGGCAGCGCGATACTATCATTGATCATCACCCGGCATTGCTCGATCAGGGCATCTGCTTCACGTCTGGAGCAATAGCCCGTATTACTGATAAACTTATTGATTTGAATGCCTTGATTGTCCATGCTGAGGCAAACTTACAAACAATTCGGGTGCAATGCCTGCTTTGGAATTATTCTTTCACAATTTTAGTTCGTTCAATGACTTGATTGAAATGGTCGGTGCGTGTAAAAAAGTAAATGCAGGGAGCATGTGCTGATAGATTAAGTGTGCTTACCTTGTTTTTGTGATCATCAATTTGTCCCCCTTGGGTTATTTCAGCATACAGATATCTGCAAGGCCTGAAGAGATCAGCTTATTAGCATCCATCTTCGTCGTATTGACAAAGGTACCTGTACCATAGATATTTTCATAGCCAGGTTATTCTCTGCATCATCACCTGCACTGCCATAGCTATGAGCCCAGATCACATTGCTTAATTATTCTTCACCACTTTGACTGCATTATACCCCGCTGCCCTTACATGATATACCCCATTCGGCAGATAACTCAAATCAATATTCGTTTCTGTTTCGCTGGTGCATTTTTGATCGATCACAAGTTTACCCATCATATCAAATATTTGTAAGCCGCTAAGTTTTTCAGCATGCTTGATATGTATTAATCCAGTAGTAGGATTGGGGTATAAAACAATTTCGTCCGCCGCGCCGGATAGATCTCCGTTAAATACTTTTCCTGATTGCGGTAGTAGTGGTGCACCCAACGTACACCCATTATATGCTTGTGCCACAAACACTGAACCATGTTCGGCTTTGAAGCCGGGATTCAGTGTGACATATTGATTTGCATCGGCATCGAGCTTTACATAAGTCCCAAGTGGAACAAGCACAGTGCCCGATGTAATTATCCAGGTCTTGCTTTCAGTGAGGTACACATTATAAGGTGAATTACTGATTATAATATCTGAACCGCAAAATGATTGAGGAAAACCGTATTTTAAAACAAACATATCATCATTACCTGCTGAGGTCAAATTATCAACACCTGCATCAGGGTTAAAATCTACTGTGCTATGAAAACTACCGCAAATATAAATATTGGATAACCCGTCAACGTTGATATTCCAGGCGAAGTCATAGCCACTTCCTCCTATTTTTTTTGCCCATACATAATTTCCTGCGGAGTCTATCTTTGAAATAAAAATATCAGCATTCCCAGCCGATACCATATTATGTGTGGCTAATCCCGGATCGAAATCTACAATACCTCTGAATTCTCCCGTAGTATATACATTACCTGCGGCATCAGAACTAATACTCCATCCAAAATCATTACCGGTTCCCCCTATTTTTTTTGCCCATATAAAATTGCCGGCCGAATCTAATTTTGAAATAAAAATATCATAAGATCCTGCTGATGTCAGCACAAAAATACCTGCTCCAGGATCAAAATCTACACTGCCGCTAAAATTTCCTGTCGTATAGACATTGCCAGAGGCATCACAATGTATGGAACGTCCATGGTCGGTGTTGGTTCCATCCATTTTTTTTGCCCATACAAAGTTGCCTGCAGCATTTAATTTTAAAATAAAAATGTCCATACTTAGAATTCCTGAAGAAGTTAAGTTGAAGATACCTGCTCCCGGATCAAAGTCTCCAATGCCGGCAAATGAACCTGTTGCATAAATATTACCGGCGCCATCAATGTCGATAGAAAAGCCATAGGCATATGAATTTGAATTTATTTGCTTTGCCCATAATAAATTGCCGGATGCATCCAGTTTAGAAATGAAGCCGTCATAATCTGCAGCGGTCAAATTATAAATACCGGCACCGGGGTCAAAATCTACTGTTCCGACAAAATAACCTGTAGTATACACATTGCCCGAGGCATCAGCTCGTATAGAATAACCCTGATCAATATCACTTGCCCCCATGCTGACTGCCCATGCAAAATTACCTGCCGAATCTAATTTTGCGACAAAAATATCCATACTCCCACCCGAAGTCAAATCATAAACACCAGGACCCGGGTCAAAATCTGCCGTTAATTCAAAATAACCTGTAATGTAACTATTACCAGCCGCATCAAGACTTATAGAATAACCATGGTCCATTGCCGGCCCTCCCATTTTTTTTGCCCAAATAAAATTTCCTGAGGCATCAGATTTTGATACAAAAATGTCATTGGCTCCGGCTGGAATTAAATGATAGATACCCGGACCCGGATCAAAATCTGTAGTGTCATTAAATATACCCACCGTGTAAATATTGCCTGAGGCATCGCTGGCTGTTGAATAAACTGCGTCTTCGATACCCGCTGATCCTGCCCGATTTGCCCACTGAAAAGTTTGAGCGCTCAACTGAAAGCATGTACCGGGCAATAGCGAAATGAGTAGAATAACGATCAATTTTTTCATAGTGAAAATTATTAATACAAACTTAATCAATTAAGTGGCTATTTACTTGTTTTTGAAGATCATCCTTCAAAATGGACCTTAGGCCTAAGTACACCAATTACACAAATGAATAGAATATTTTCATGGGTGCTAACAAAGCGCTATACTCCATCGTCCTTATGCTGAACTTTACCCCCTAATCCAAGTTCATGTCCTATTTTATTGTGAAAACCTTAAAGAGCCCTTTTTAATTGTGGGGCTTTTTTTGTGCAGGAAGTATCATCGCGTAATTATAGAAAGGCCCCGGAAGAAATAGTGCTGTAAGAACGTAAATCCTGCGTAGCGAAGCAGCGATCAGCCTGCGGATAGATAGCTAGCAGCAAGCAGCGGAACCGTGTGATAAGGATGCACTAAAATCTTTATTTTTTCTCAAAACGGTTTTCGATTACTTTTGCGCAAATTTTTAAAAATCGACAACTAATGGCAGGAAAAATAACCATGAACAACGGCGTACTGAATGTACCGGACGAACCTATTATCCCATTTATCGAAGGAGACGGCATTGGCCCTGATATCTGGAAAGCAGCAGTTCGTGTATTTGATGCGGCTGTCCAAAAATCGTATCAGGGTAAAAGAAAAATTCAGTGGCTGGAAGTGATGGCGGGCGAAAAAGCTTTCAATAGCTGTGGTAGCTGGATGCCTGAAGAAACGATGCAGGCCTTTAAAGATTATTTATTGTCGATCAAGGGGCCATTGACAACTCCAGTAGGGGGTGGCATCCGCAGTCTGAACGTGGCATTACGTCAGGAACTGGATTTATACGTTTGTCTGCGACCGGTGCATTATTTCGAAGGGACTCCATCACCCATGTGGCATCCGGAAAAAGTGAACATGGTGATCTTTCGTGAAAATACTGAAGATATTTATGCAGGGATTGAATATATGACCGGCACACCGGAAGCTAAAAAGTTACTCGATTTTTTACAAAATGAAATGGGTGTCAAAAACATCCGCTTTCCTGAAACTACCTCTCTGGGCATTAAACCTGTCAGTAAAGAAGGCAGTGAACGTTTGATCGGCGCTGCTATTGAATATGCTATTGAACATAAGCTGCCAAGTGTGACCATTGTGCACAAGGGGAATATCATGAAATTTACCGAAGGTGCTTTTAAAAACTGGGGTTATGAACTCGCTGAAAGTAAATACGGACAAAACGTGTATACCTGGAACCAGTGGGAGAGAACCAAAGCAGAAAGCGGAGAAGCCGTAGCCAATGAAGAAATGAAAGTGGCCAGCATTGGTGGCAGGGTAATTATAAAAGATGCCATTGCTGATAATTTTTTACAACAGGCCTTGCTGGCACCGCAGGATTACAGTGTGATTGCCACACTCAATCTCAATGGCGATTATATCAGTGATGCCCTGGCTGCACAGGTAGGCGGCATCGGTATAGCACCGGGAGCGAATATCAATTACCTGACCGGCCATGCCGTGTTTGAAGCAACCCATGGCACGGCTCCGCGTTTTGCCAATACCAATACCATGAATCCGTCTTCTGTGATCTTAAGTGGTGTGATGATGCTCGAATATATGGGCTGGAAAGAGGCGGCTGAGTCGATCACCCATGCCGTGGGCCGCGCCATCCGTAATAAAAAAGTAACCATCGACTTTCATAAACTGATGAAAGAAGCTACTTTGCTCAAAACAAGTGAGTTTGCCGATGAAATCATTGCGAATCTGTAAATTTGTTTTGTAAAACATGAGCCCTTTACATTTGACAGGTGGGTAAGGTTTATATGATACAGTTTAAGGCAATAATAGAAAAATTTGGGCAGCAGGGTGAAAAGACCGGCTGGACGTATTTTTTGATCCCTGCTGAGATCGCGGAGAAAATAAATAAGGGTGTTAAAAAATCTTACCGGGTGAAGGGCTTTCTGGATGAAACGGAGATCAGCGGGGTGGCCATTTTACCGATGGGGGAAGGTGACTTTATCATGCCTTTGAACGCTGAGCTGCGA
>JADYYU010000155.1 GCA_020853515.1 Chitinophagaceae bacterium
AACGGGCAGCATTTATATATCAGCAGGTATAGCCATGTAATGCAGTATCAGTTTGCAAATAATGACTTTCATAAAGTATGTGGTATGGATACTGCATATAATGATTTTATGGCTTATACGTCTCTCCAGTTAGGATTTGATAATAAAATTTATATAGGGCATTTTCATGGCTTCAGCAGGCAAATGAGTGTAATAGATAATCCAGATGGTCAAGGAGCAGCATGTAATTTTTGTAGAAAATGCCTGAAGTCGAAATCTACTAATCAATTTAACACTTTTGGCACTCCGCCTAATATGCCAAACTACGAATTAGGTGCAAGAGGACAACCTAGCTGGCCATTGAGCAGTACTCAGTTTGAAGTTGACAGTTTGCAATTAGCTGTTTATCCAAATCCTGCAAGCAATGTATTTTACGTGCAAACACACAGTAAGCATAAGCGGGAGTTATACACTGATATTGGGAAACTACTGATTTCTACAGATTTGAATGAAATAGATGTAAGTAACTATAGCAAAGGAATTTATTATATCAAAGTGGGGAGCGCTGTGAGGAAAGTGGTGGTGGAATAATATTTTTTTTACATAAAAATGTAGCACACAAGCAAAGTAACAGAGTGGGACGCCTGCCCTTAAAGGCGCGCCTGATATTCTAATGCCAGGGTGCGACTTCGAGCCTTAGACCTTAAATCATTGATGTTGACGGCATTATTATTTTCAGCGTCACACAGAGGGCAAAAAAATATGCGCTGATTATGCGGATGGTAGCTTATATTACTTTATCAGCAAATAATAATCCTCTACCATTTTTTTGTATTGGGGTTTCAATTCGGCAGGCACTGTTTTATAATAATCAATGACTGATTGTTTACTTTTTAAAATATCTTTAAGTTGTTGCGGAATTTCACGGTTCAGCTCTTTGGCAGAATTTGATTCACGTTGTTCACCCTGCTCCTGTTCACGCATGGCTTCTTTTGTTTCCAGTAAACGTGTCATGATCTCCGACTGCCGTTTGAGAATATCCTGAGTCAGTCGTTTGTTTACAATGTCAGTTTCGTTGCGGTCCATATCCTGTTGTATTTTGGTCAGGTTGGGATTGCTTTTACCATCTTTTCGCAGCTCATTGTTGAGATCATTGAGTTGTTTGCGTAAGGCCGATTGCTGTGCTGCGATCCGTGCCATTTGTTCTGATTCGCCGGGCGACTGTTCACCTTGTCCACCATTTCCACTACCACCTCCATTGCCACTGCCCGGTTTTTTGCCATCTTTCCCTTCCTTGCCCTCGCCCTGTTTTCCTTCTTTACCATCTTTGCCGTCCTTTCCGTCTTTACCCATTTTATCCATCAGTTGTTTCATCGCGTCGCCTAATTTTTGCTGCTGCGATATAATATCACCCAGTTGCATCCCCATGCCTTGTCCGGGTTTTTTGCCTGGTTTTTTTCCGGGTTTGCTGCCGGGTTTGTTACAGTTACCACTGCTTTCACCCTGATTTTTTTGCTGTTGTGCCTGTTGTTTCATCAACTCCTGTAAGACTTCATTTAACATGAGTGCCAGGTTGTTCGCACCGGTCATTACATATTGCTGATTTACGGTAGCCTGCGGCACAAAACGTTGTTCGAGATAATTAATAGCGCTTTCCATATTGCGGTTCACGGCATCTATTTCTTTGTTGACGGTGCTAGAAAGTGCGGGCAATCTTTTGCTTAAAGCAAACAGGCTGTCAGCGATCATCTTGCTGTCTTTTTTAAGCTTATTCTGCTGCTGTGTATTTTCTACATACTTAGGATCAGCGATCGAGGTTTTGTTGACTTCCCGTATCAGGTCTTCCTGCGCAAACGACATCCTGATCAGGTTTTGCAATATCTGCCTGGTTGCTTTGATGTCGATCTCCACCTGTTCAGGTCCTCCGCCTCCACCGGCTGCGTCTTTCATTTTCTGAGCCATTTTCTCCAGCGCCTCTTTGGCACTTTTGCCTGATTTGGATGCGGCTGATTTGTTTCCGTTGCTGAGCTGATCAGCACTTTTACTCATATTTTCGGCGGCCTCTTTTTCATCTTTTTTCATGTCTGCCATATCCATTTTATTTTCCATACTCTCATTCACCTTTTCCAATTCGGCAATATCTTTCTTAATGGCTTCCATTTCTTTATTCAGTTCATCCTGTTTCTTTTTCAGTTCCTCTTTGCTCAGTGCATTGTTTTCCATTTGCTTGTTCAGCTCATCCTGCTTACGAGCCAGTTCTTCGGCTTTTTTGGCTATATCTTCCATCCGCATATCACGTTCCAGTTGCTTCATCATTTCCACTACGCGGTCAAGGTCTTTTTCCATTAGCTGATTGTCCTGTTCCATTTGTTTGAGCTGCTCCATCAACTTATCTTTATTCAGCATCTTCATCAGCTCTTCCATTTTTTTCATTCTTTCATTCAGCTCATTTTTCTTCAGTTCGTCCAGCAGTTTTTCCATATTCTCCTGCTTTTCTTTTACTTCTTCGGAGTAATCTTTTTCTTTTGATTGTTTATTATTTTGTTCAAACTTCTTTTGAATATTCTCGATCTGCTTCTGCATATTCTCATTGCGTTCCATCATTTCTTCCATGGCTTTTTTATCCTGCCAGTCGAGTTCATTTTTCTGCAGCAGCTTTTCCTGCATTTGCTTAATATCTTTTTCTATTTTGTCGTTTTGTTTGGCCGCATTGTTCACGTCTTTGGTAACCTGTTCCTGATTTTTTTCGAGCAGCGAATCCAGTTTGCGGGCTGTTGGTTTTTCATAGGTAAATGTGATACTTTTAGTGCATTTGCTGCCATTCACGGCATCGTTGTCACAGGCTGAAAAATAATAGGAAAGTTTGTCGCCGGCATTCAGTTGCAATTGTTCAAGATCGAGAAACTGGTTAAACGGAGTAGACGTGCCTGCAGAAATGGCCACCGGCATCGATCCGTTTTTTGGTCCACCGATCGCTTCGCCTTTATCATTTGTTTTTTGTATGGTATAATTGAGCGACACACTGCGAATGCCATAGTCATCCCCCGCTTCGCCTACAAACAACACAAAATTATCGGTCAGCGAATCGTTGTATTGCTGCACATTGATAGAGGGAAACTGATCAGGAATCACCGACACGGTATAGTGCATGGTGTCTTTTTTGCTCACCTGTTTGTTGGAGATGATAATATTGTAGGATGTGTCTTTCATGAACCTGTAATTGTAAAAAAACTGGTTCATTTGTGTGGGCATATTCACACCCGCTCCGCTACCCAGGGCAAACTGCATCTGGTCGGTATGTTCGGTACTGAATACCCAGCGCAAAGTGGTTCCCTGCGGAGCAATGATATCACCGATATTATCGAGGGTTTCATCTTTACGGCCGGTATAGTCGGGGTAATCAACCGATACTTTAAATTGTTTAAT
>JADYYU010000156.1 GCA_020853515.1 Chitinophagaceae bacterium
AATAACCCTGCAGTGACCGTGTTGCGCGATCTGCACTTTGCCGATTTATGCGGATTATGGGTTGGAAGTGGTACTTATGCCGGTGCCTGCGGTATCGGGTATTTAAATACAAATCCAACGGATTATAATGATATGGCTGCATTTACGGTTACTGATTTTAACTGCGGCATGACCAACCTTACTTACGCACATGAATGTGGTCACAATATGGGTTTACGCCATGATTTTTATGTAGATGCATCTACTTCTCCCTGCGATCATCATCATGGATATACCAATCAGATAGTGATACCCGGTGGTTTGCCCGTTGCAGGCCGATGGCGTACGATCATGGCATACAATAACCAATGTTCAGACAATGGTTTTAACTGCACCAGGCTGCCACGCTGGGCTAACCCTTCGCTGAATTATTTGGGAGATGCCATGGGCCGTGCGATCGGCATGGCGGAGCCATCAGATGAAATATACGGATTTGAACGTTTTCGCTGTGCTGTTTCTACTTTTAGAAATGCCGGTGTTCCTTTACCCATACTGGCCGGTTCGTTTGCTGCCAAAGCAAATGGCCATGAGATCAGTTTAACATGGAAGGTAAATGCTGATATGAACTGTAAGGGGTTTGATCTGGAAGTGAAAAGAACGTTCACTGATGAGTTTACTAAATTGTCATTTACGCCGGCCAATGAGTTTGCGGCTGGTAACCAACAGTATTATTATACAATGGCAAATGCACTTCCCGGAACATATTACTTCAGATTAAAAAGTATCGATCAGGATAATAATTTTATGTACAGTGCTGTGTTAAAAGTAGACGTAACGGGCGGAGATTTATACGCATCGGTCTACCCCAATCCTGTGAAAGATAATTTCACCCTGTCGTTTAATAACCCCGCTCAGCAAGCCGTACAGATATCATTTTACGATATGGCTGGTAAAGAAGTTATGAAAGTGCCAACTGCTTTAATGGCTGCCGGTAATCAACAACTGCAAATCCCAGCGACTGGATTACAAAAAGGCATTTATTTTTGTCAGATCCTTTGTGGACAGAACAAAACGATCACCAAACTGGTCATTGATTAGTTTGCTTTAAAGCTTTTATTGACTTGCGGAATTCGTTTCTGCAACGTTTGCGGCCATTGTTTGCTGTGATTAGTGAATGGTAAACCTATTATATTTCGCTTAATATTGCCTGCTCCAAAATTCGGATTAAGCATTTATTTTGATTTACATTTGCAGTACAATTACGAGTCAGCATGAGCACACAAAACAGTAACAAAGAATTTAAGAAAATTACGACACATGCCCTTCAGGCGATGAAAGTAAGAGGGGAAAAAATCAGTATGCTGACCGCCTACGACTTTTCGATGGCGACTATACTGGATGATGCTGGTATTGATATTTTGCTGGTAGGTGATAGTGCAAGCAATGTAATGGCCGGTCATGAAACTACTTTGCCGATCACACTTGATCAGATGATCTATCATGCCTCATCGGTGATCAGAGCTGTCAAACGCAGTCTGGTAGTAGTCGATTTGCCTTTCGGCTCGTATCAGGGTAATTCAAAGGAAGCGTTGAACAGTGCCATCCGCATCATGAAGGAAGCCGGTGCACATTCAATCAAAATGGAAGGTGGAGAAGAAATCATAGAATCTGTTAAGCGAATCATTTCGGCGGGTGTGCCGGTGATGGGTCACCTTGGACTGACGCCACAAAGTATTTATAAATTTGGTACTTATAATGTACGTGCAAAGGAAGAAGCCGAAGCAGATGAACTGGTCCGGAACGCTCATTTGCTGCAGGAAGCAGGATGCTTTGCCATTGTACTTGAAAAGATACCGGCTTCGCTTGGCAAAAAAGTAGCTGAGGAATTAAAAATACCTATTATCGGCATTGGTGCCGGCATGCATGTGGATGGTCAGGTGCTGGTCATGCATGATATGCTGGGGATCAATAAGGAATTTAGTCCCCGTTTTTTGCGTCGTTATCTGAATATGTACGATCAGATACTGGATGCCACTAAACATTATATCGAGGATGTAAAAAGTGGTGATTTTCCGAACGAACAGGAGCAGTACTGATTTCTATTTTAATCCAGAGATGATCTATTCAATGATGCTGCAAACTCAGGCTGGCATCAACAGGTAGGTATGTTTGACTATTTTGCACGGTCATAATTCCTTTTGATTTCAACATGTTTGCGTAAACAAAAAAAGCGCACCTGATTGGTGCGCCTGAATATGATTGATTGTAACAGCTTATTTAACGTGAGCGAGTATACTTTTGAAAGTATCCGGTTCGTTCATGGCAAGGTCAGCAAGTACTTTACGGTTCAATGTTACGTTTGCCTTTGACAATTTATTGATAAAAGTTGAATAATTCATACCTTCTGCCCTTACAGCCGCATTAATACGAGCGATCCACAAAGTGCGATAATCACGTTTTTTCAGTTTGCGTCCTACAAACTTGTAGGTCATCCCTTTCTCCACAACGTTTTTAGCAACGGTGAATACATTTTTACGCTTGCCGTAATATCCTTTAGCCTGATTTAAAATTTTCTTTTTTCTTGCTCTGCTTGCAACAGCGTTTTTTGAACGTGGCATATCTTTTTAATTTTGAATGTTGAATGTAAATTTTATGAAGTCATCTGAATTCAAACTATTATTTTCAAATTGTTTGAACTTTCAGGAATACTATCCTCCGATACACAATAACCGGTTCACCATTTTTGAGTTGGCACTGTCCACTAAAGTACTACCACGCAAATGACGTTTGCGGCTGGTTGATTTTTTTGTCAGTAAGTGACTCTTATTCGCTTTAAATCTTTTCACTTTTCCGCTTCCTGTGATCTTGAAGGTTTTCTTTGCACGGGAATGGGTTTTCATTTTTGGCATGACTACTGTTTTTTTAAGGAGTGCAAAGGTAACAATTATATTTAAAAATATCAATTAATATCTCCTTTTTCTTCTATTTTGTGCAAAATTATGAAAAATGCGCTGATAAAGATGCACATTGCGGTGTTTCTTTGGGGGTTTACAGGGGTTTTAGGTCGGGCGATCACTTTGCAGGAGTATCCCTTAGTGTGGTACCGTACCCTGATGACGGCCGCCATTTTTGTGGTTATCTTAATCTATCGAAAAGAGTTTGTCAAATTATCGGGGAAAGAAGTGCTTCGTTTTATGGGTATTGGCACCATTATCGCCATTCATTGGGTTGCATTTTATGGTTCAATTAAATATTCCAATGCCTCTATTTCACTCACCTGCCTGGCTACAGCCGGTATTTTTACAGCGTTGCTGGAACCGCTGTTTTTTAAATCAAAATTTAAAATTAAGGAACTCATTACCGGTGTTATTGCTCTGGTAGGAATGTATAGTATTTACCATTTTGAAGTGAAATATGCCTTCGGTATCATGCTGGGAATTTTTGCGTCGCTGCTCAGCGCCTTGTTCACCATTCTGAATAAGAAGATTGTCAACCAATATCCGGCAAGGCTGGTTGCCTTTTATGAAATTGGTTCAGGATTCATCTTTCTAACCTTGTTATTGCCTGTCTATATCTACTTGCAGCCTGCGGTTTCGTTTGTACCTGTACCATTCGACTGGCTATGGCTGGCAGTGCTCAGTTTGTGCTGTACAGTCTGGGGACAATCACTGGCCTTAAGTGCCCTCAAAAAGCTCTCTTCTTTTACAACTGTGCTGATGGTAAATCTGGAACCGGTGTATGGAATTGTGCTGGCTATGCTCATTTATCATGAAAACAAAGATCTGGGTCTAGGATTTTATCTGGGTATCATACTAATAGCGCTCAGTGTGGGTATTCACACATTTATAATGATGCTCGACAGAAAACGCCTAAGCAAATTGCCTGAATAGTTTTATTTTTGCAAAAAAAAGTTCATGAATAAATTACTCAATCTTTTGTTGATACTGATCTGC
>JADYYU010000157.1 GCA_020853515.1 Chitinophagaceae bacterium
CCGGCAAATAACGATCTTGATTATGTGCTTTATACACGCGATCATAATTTTCCGGTAGTAACTGCATTGAAACAGGGCCAGTCATGCATAAACTACGCATTCTTACGAAAAGTAAATAGGTCCGCCCATTCCATTCAGTTAATTTTCACCTATTTTGAAGGAAATTCTTACAGGAAGTATTGGCAAAACGATAATTTCGGGGACACTGAGGCGGAACCAGTAGCAGATTATAACTATTACAGTAATATTTGCGAATTAAATAGGTATACCCACATTGACTTTTTCAGGCATCTGGAATTTATGGGGCCGGGTGAAAATTCTTATTTATATATTTCACGACAAAATAAAAAAACCATCCCAAACAGGGATGGCTTTTAAAAATTATTTAAAATGACTTATTTGCTTTTCAAAAAATCAGCACCCTTATCTTTATGTACAATATTTTCTTTGAATGTATAAGCACCGGATTTCGGGCTACGCACTGCACGTATCACTTTGGTCCAGTTTTTTGCATCCGCTGATGCTTTCAAATCTTTTTTCTGTGCGGTTTTAGCTGCTTTTGCCATGACTTATTATTTTATTTCTTTATGAGTGGTATATTTTTTAAGAATCGGATTGTATTTTTTCAATTCAATACGTTCCGTTGTATTTTTTTTATTTTTGGTAGTTATATAGCGACTTGTACCAGGCATATTTGAATCTTTATGCTCTGTACATTCTAAAATCACTTGAACTCTGTTACCTTTCTTTGCCATGTTGTTATTACTTTAAATAGATCAGATTAAATTTTTTCGCCAGCAGCACGCAATTGTTTTACAATATTAAATAAGCCCAGCTTATTGATTGTGCGCATTCCATCTGCTGAAAGTTTCAAGGTTACCCATTTATCTTCTTCAGCTAAAAAATAGCGTTTCTTTTGTAAATTAGGCATAAAACGACGTATGCTTTTCTTGTTTGAAAATGATACTTTGTTACCTTTAAGCGGAGATTTTCCGGTTACCTGACATATACGCGCCATGACTATTGTTTTTTTTTGGGAACGCAAAAGTAATCAAAAATATCAGTAGAACAAAAATATTTTTAGTAAATCAGAGATTTTCTTTTCCGGTATGCAAAAATAGGGGAAATCATGGAAAATTTCACACAAAAGACTGAAAGCACAATGCTGTCTGTCAATAATTTATGCCAAAACCGGAAACTCTATTTTATCAAATCGTCAAATTACCGGACTAACATGAATTATTTAAAATATATTTACACCTTTATACTTTTATAGCCGGCATGGAGGAAATAGATGCAAATATCGAACGCGTAGAGAAACTCATCGAACTGGATGCCTGGGCAGAACTTCGTGAGTATATCAACGATCTTAACATCTCAGATGTAGCAGAACTCATTAATGAGATGCCTGAGCATACGCTGGCTTTTTTTCAGCAACTTGACTTTCAGCGGGGGCTGGCCGTTTTTCGGATTCTGGATCTGAGTGCACAGGAAGATCTGCTGCGATTATTGCCGCCTGCTACACTGGTAAAACTGCTGAATGACCTGCCGCCGGATGACCGTACCGCTCTTTTGAGTGAACTCGACAGCAGTGTGGTGAAGGAGATCATTAAACACCTGAATCCGGAAGAACGTAAGGTGACCCTTTCATTGCTCGGTTACCCCGAAGAAAGTGTTGGCCGACTGATGACCCCTGATTATATTGATGTGGAGCCTCATTGGACGGTAGAACAGGTATTAACTTATATCCGCGACTATGGTAAAAGTTCGGAGACGATCGACGTTATTTATGTAACCGATGAAAATGGTAAACTGATCGACGATGTTCGTATCCGTGACTTTTTGCTGGTAGATCCTAAGACCACTAAAGTGGAGGATCTGATCGACGGCCGTTATATTTCGCTCAATGTAAATGACGATCAGAAGGAAACGATGAGCGTGTTTCAAATGAATAACAGGGTGGCCTTGCCCGTTGTAGACGACAAGAATGTGCTTCTTGGCATCATCACTATCGATGATGTGTTGTGGGTTGCAGAAGAAGAATATGCTGAAGATATTCAGATGATCGGTGGTATGGAAGCCCTTGATGAGCCCTACCTCGACGTGACACTTTTTCAACTTTATAAAAAGAGGGTCATCTGGCTTATTATTTTGTTTTTTGGAGAGTTGCTTACGATTACGGCTATGACTAACTTTCAAAATGAAATCGCCAAAGTTGTCATTCTGGCTACCTTTATCCCTCTGATTATTTCAAGTGGTGGTAACAGTGGTTCGCAGGCCGCATCCCTGATTATACAGGCAATGGCGCTTGACGAAGTGAATATTAAAGACTGGTGGCGCATCATGCGACGTGAGATATTATCGGGCTTGCTGCTGGGCGGTACCTTGTGTATCATCAGCTTTAGTGTTATCAGTTGCTGGCAATTGTTTTCACCGGCTTTTGGCGATCATTATTTTCTGATCGCGCTTGTGGTCGGGTTTTCCCTGATCGGCGTTGTGCTTTGGGGCACTCTGATGGGAAGTATGCTGCCGCTCTTGCTCAAAAGACTCGGTGCCGATCCTGCCGCCTCATCAACACCTTTTGTTGCCACACTGGTTGATGTAACCGGACTTATCATCTATTTTTCCTTTGCTACCTTATTTTTGCGGGGAGTGCTTTTATAAAAAAACTTCGTCCTGAACACAGCCGCACTACAGCGTGCATAGAATCTGCCATCCGTGTAGCATGGGTGTTTTATTATCTCACATAATGAAGAATTCAACAACGGATGGCAAGGCAAGGTGCTACCTGCATGAAATCAGTTTAAGGAAATGCGTACTTGCAATACAGCTTAAATAAGATCGGTAAGAGGTGTCAATAGAAACTACCTTTTAATTAATTTTTTGGTACTTGATTTACCATTTGACATCACTTCAATATAATAAATACCGCTTCTTAACTGACTGAGGTCCATTTCAATTATTGAAGAATTTCGGAATTCTTTCTTCAAGATTGTTCTGCCGGAAACATCAGAAATACTGATTTTTGCCAATTCGAACGACTGTTCAGATTGAATGGTTATAAAATCTGCAGCAGGATTCGGAAATATTAGCAAATGGGGGTGCTCACTTTCAAGTGTATTGATTGAATTCGGTATATTTTCAACGATGATATTTAGTGTGGTATTTGTTACTATGGGCGCATTGTAATCAAAAACGATCGATGCTGTATTATGTATGCTGCTGCCTGTACTTAAATTAGGTTTGGGTTTAATACTATACACGACCGCTCCGTGGCTTGCCGGCTCGTTGGCATTGCTGTCAGGAAGGTTGATGTTTGCAAAGGTAAATTGTACAATGCCGGCACCTGTGATGGTATAGGTCATCGGATGACTATTGGCCAGAATTTTAAAAGTGCTTACATCTAAATTTGAATCCAGGGTATCATGTAAAAATACATTCAGTGCAGGTGCGGTTCCTGTATTTTGAAAATGGATGGTATAAGTCAACTCATCTGTACTCATTATATTACCGGCCGGGCTCACCTCCTTGCTGTTCGGATCAAAGGCTGAAAGGCATGGCTGGTGCGTTTCACAAAAGTTATTTAAAGGAGCAACATCACCGGATATCGGTTTAATTGTCCAGTAGCAATGTAAGGTATCGCCAATCGTAATGGTGCTGTCTGCATGGAGTTGCATCGAGATATTTCTGAATTCATTGACAAGCAAATTTGAATAGATCCATACAATACTGTCACCACTGAAATAAGCAGGTGCCGGATTACTATTGTTGAAACTATAATGACTGTCTTTAACTAAGATTATAGAATCACCCGGTTCAAGCAAGGTACCATTATTGTGAAAAGTAGTGAAGAAATTTACATTTGCATTTGGCCAGGGCAGATTTCCTGCTGCCGTAGTAATTGTTACATCGTGGATATTCGGGGTAGGGTGCAAGCCAAAATCCCTGTTTTGAGTGGATTGCGAGAGTGGTGTTATGCTGTAAACGGCTGGTACAGAAGTGATCGTCCAGTACATCAGTGGCACCGCGGTAGGTGTGTAGGTCAGGTTTGAATCGATAAAAAACAAGGAATAATTACCGGCTGTATCGGTGCTGGCATAATTGTTCTGACTGGTTTCGTGAATTAAAATATTCGGGAGTCCGTTTTCACCAGCATCCCGTGCACCATTGCTGTTTGCATCTTCATACACATTGCCGGATATATATGAAAATTGTACACCAGCAGGAGGGCAGGTTCCAAAAGTTAATACCAGCCCTGAAGGTAAATTTATAAGCGGATTTAGCAACATTCCAACTCCGGGAAATGCGGCAACGGCTGAACTGTTGATCCAGTTGGTATTGGTCGTTCTTAAATTAAAATCACTGACATTGGCGCCTGTTAAGCCCACCGCAAAATATTTTCCCTGATTGCCGGCCAGTGCATTGGTACCATAATAAAGTTGTATACAATTGGTACTTTCAAACAGGCGGATCTGGGCATTTAAATGACAGTAGGGATTGCCAAACATACTGTAATCTTTCCACTGAATGATACAGACTCTGTTAGGCGCAGTACCCAGGGTAGCGTACTCAATAGTGCCGCCTGCATTTGTGTTCATCAGATCAGCGACCAGCACATTAATTTGATTTTCACTGCTGGCGTTTAAATTCCACATGGTTGAATGCATTAAGCTATCCATGGCGATAAAGCCATTGGTACAGATACCAAATTTACTGGTAACCGTGCCATTATAAACAAAGTTAAAACCGATCGGTAAATCCGGGTGAAAAGTATCGTCCTCATTTGGCACATCTGCAACCGTTCCGTTAATCAACTGAAAGGTATCCATTGACTGCATAAACGGGATGCTATTGACCTGTGCCAGGGATGAAAATGAGCTTAAAAGGATTAAGCAGATGATTGATGCGAAATTTTTCATGAGTTTGAATTTTATGTAAAAATAATAATCTTTTGGTCTTTTAGTACTATTTTAAGGATTAAGGCAGACTTTTTTTGCACAATATTGCCGGACACAAGCGGGTGCACCAGGGGAGCAACTTGTCAGGGTATTGCGACGACAGTCAATCTTCTCAGCGCGTTTAATATTAGCATTAC
>JADYYU010000158.1 GCA_020853515.1 Chitinophagaceae bacterium
AAAACAAGTGATTGCTGTTATTGTGCATGTAAAGACCGGACAGCTTTCAGTCATACTGTGGAAAAACAGCCTGTAGAAAAAATGATTTATTGTGAGTTGTGAATGTAGCGCTGAAAATACGGGTAGAAAACGGGGTTCATACACATTTCAAAACCGGAACCTAAGACTGAGGTGTATAAAGGTCAAATTATACCAAAGTAATCCACACTTCAAAAAGTGGAAAAAGGACTTCAAAACGCAAAAAAGATGGAAATGATGTCAAAAAAACTTTGTAATACCAATGCAAAACCGCTATTTTTGCACTCCTTTAAAAAATGTGAATAATATGTCGGTAATTCAAACCATCAGAAATAAGTATATTGGAATAGTAGTGGGTGCTATCGTGGTAGCCCTGATTGGATTCTTAGTCATGGATGCCATGCAAAGCAATGTACGGAGCGTTTTCAGCGGCGATCAGACCCTGCTGGCAGATATCAACGGAACCCGTATTGAAGCCAAAGAATTTGAAATGCTGAGAAGCAAATATGAAGATAATATGAAATCGCGCGAAAAAGGCAAAACGCTGAGCGACGAAGAAAGAACACAGGCAACAGAACAAGCCTGGAATGATATCATTAATGAAACACTGGTAGGCGGCGAATCCGAAAAACTGGGACTTGACCTTACTGATAAGGAATTACAGGATATGCTTACCGGTCCTTATGCAGATCCTATGATACAACAAAGTTTTGCCGATCCAAACACCGGTATTTTTGATCCCAGCAGAGTTAGCCAATATCTGAATACCCTGGGTCAGGACAAAACCGGTGCTGAAAGAGCCAAATGGAAAGATTTTGAAGATGCCATTATTAAAGCAAAAAAAATATCTAAATACAACGACATGATCACTAAGGGTATTTATATCCCTTCATTTGTGGTTAAACAACTCGGAAAAGATAATTCAGCGATTTCTTCTATTAGTTATGTGCAAATTCCGTATTCAACAGTGAGCGATAGCACCGTAAAAATTTCGGATGCAGAAATTACAGATTTCATGAAGAAAAATGAAAAACTGTTTATGACACTCGAAGCTGCAGCAAGAGCCGAATATGTAACTTTCGACATTTTGCCTTCAAGCGCAGATACTGCTGAAAGTCTGGGTGTGCTGAACGGTATGAAAGAAGCTTTTGCAGCCACAACAGATAATGAAGAGTTTATTGCAAAAAATTCAGAGGAATCTATGCGTGATTTTTATTATAATGAAAAAACACTCGAGGCTCCTGCCCCACTCGAAATTATCAATGCTGAAATTGGAAGCGTTACCGGTCCGTTTTATTTCAAAGATGGTTACAAAATGATCAAGGTACTTGATAAAAAGCAAATGCCTGACAGCGTAAAAGCTTCACATATTCTGCTGGCTATTACCGAACAAAGAAATGAAGAACAGGCCAAAGCGGGTATAGACAGCCTGTTTGATATGGTAAGTAAAGGAGGTGCAGATTTTGCTCAATTGGCGGCGGCCCGTTCTGATGACAATGGCAGCGGCAAAAAAGGCGGTGACCTGGGTTATATTCCACAAGGTGCTATCAGCACTGAATTTAGTGATGCATGTTTTAACGGTAAGACAGGCGACCTTAAAATCGCAAAATCTCAATACGGTTATCACCTGATTAAAGTAACAGACCAGAAGGAGTTTAAATCTTCGGTAAAAGTGGCTGTTGTCAGTAAAGTGTTGCAGGCCGGTACAGCGACTACGCAAGCTGCCTTTGCCAAAGCAAACGATTTTACAGCTCAGGCAAAAGATGCCAAATCATTTAATGATGCTGCCAAAAAAATGGGCAAAGACAAACGGATTGCCGATCGTATCACCAAAACGCAATCGCTGGTACAAGGTCTGGGAAATGCAAGAGACTTCACAAGATGGATGTATGACGCAAAAATTGGCGCCGTATCTCCTATCTTCAATCTGGACGACAAATGTATAGTTGCTAATCTGGTATCACGTCAGGAAAAAGGTAGTATGCCGGACATTGCCAGTGAAAGACCTCAGCTTGAAAATTTACTGAAAAGAGAAAAGAAAGCAAAAATGATCGCAGAGAAATATAAAGGAAAAACCAGTCTGGATGAAATTGCTGCTGCATCACAATCACAGGTTATGAGCGCCGATACTGTTAGTTATGCGCAAGGCAGTGCTGCCCTGGCATCGGAGCCTAAAGTAATTGGTGCAGCCTTCGACAAATCGCTGACCGGCAAAGTATCGAATGGCATTGGTGGTGAACAAGGGGTTTATTTTATAACAGTAAAAAATATCGTTGCAGGTACCGAACCCGACCCAACCATGCAAATGATCATGCGCCGTCAAGCTGAACAGCAGATCATGCAGCAGGCTTCACAAATGATCTCATTTATTCTGAAAAGAAATGCGAAGATAGACGACAGAAGAAGCAATTTCTTTTAATAGACCAGCTTTTAAAATATTCATAAGGCCCGCTGAAAAGCGGGCTTTTTTTGTAGTAAAAAGAGGCTGAGTCAAATAATAATCACCAAACTGAAACGAAAAAACCTACCGATTTTCAATGCGTTTCAAAACCCGTACAAAGGGCTGCACGCTTTTTAAGCTTCTTTAATTAAGAAGGATTGCAGCTCAATCTGACCAAATATCCTTCATATTTAACCATATCAGACAGTTTTACGGCCAAAATCTAAATTTCGAAAAATTCTTTTGACAAGCATGTTAGATTTGATTTTCTAATAAAACACACTTTATGCCCACCCAGGATTTTTCGAGGCCGCTGATCGGTGCAGGCGCCTCTGCACATAATGATTTTGCCCATGCAGAGGCAAAGGCCGGGATTGATTTTACCGGCACTGCACAATTTAAACGAGGATTTAAGACCGAGGTGGGCATCACGGCTTTTACCAGTGCCGGTGCCGGAGTGAGCAAGTTTATCGCAGCCAGTGTTGAGGGAACTGCTTTTGCATCGGCCCGTGCCGGTATACAAGGTCAATTACCGCTCAATTTGTTTAAAGAGTTTGGATTTGTGGTGCAGGCCGAAGCAGTAGCGGAAGCCGCCGCCGGTGTAAAGGCCAGTCTGGGAATTAATGTCGGCGATTTTGTTCAACTGGCACTGAGAGATAAAAACAATCTTGGATTACCGGTAGATATGCTACTGATGCTGTTAGATGAGGTGGAGATCGGAGGCACTTTTTATGTAGATGTTTCTGTATCGGCAAAGGCACATTGTACGCTTAGTTTAAGCGGTACCTTACTGCCAAAAAACGGCGAGCCGGCCGGCTTCAGATTTACAACCAAAGCGGGCGCAGGACTCGCAAAGGGAGTGGGCATGTCTTTCAGGGCTGGAATCGGATTTAAAGATTTCAGGCGATTTTACGGAAGGGCAACAGACCGCACAGTAGATGAAGTGCTAAACCAGATCCTGTTGCAAATGCCCGGCAGTGCAAAAGCCCTGACTCCTTATATCACTGCATTTGGCCCGGTGGCAAAAATTTCGTTGAGACTGGCATATGATATCGGCGAAAAAATAATTGAAAATAATATCGGCAAAAAAGCGGTCGATGCGCAATCACTTTGCAATGCATGCGTATGCATTATACTGGAAGAAGTGCAACGCTTTAGTCTGGAAAAAATGGCAACATTCGGTTTACAACAATTTTGTAAGCGGATTACTGAGCTACTCGCAAACGATACAACAAATGCCTGGCAGGCAGCATCCGTCGAAAGAAATGATCTGGCAAAAATCTTATCAGATTTTCCGTCAGAACCGTTTCAGCCCAATAGTGAAAATATCAGTTTCTGGGAAAACCTTGTGCTGAAAGCGATCAGTCTGACTGCAAAATTATTTCCCGGAGTAGCGGCAGATGCTACGCTGACAGAACAGGTCACGCTCTTATATTGTGCTGCAGAACTGTCCATAGAAGCCATCAGAGCAAAAGTAAACACTGCATCGGCGTATGTAGTGCTACCTGCAACTGGTATTACCACTGCCGATACGCAGCCATTTACCAGTGCACTGGTTCAGCAGCCACCACCATTTATCTTAAATGAACTGAATACGAAATTGGGCCATCCGGCAAATCAGCCGGTGGGGTATGCTGACCTGCTGCAATATATTGCAGATGATGTGATTATCGATCAGGTATTGGATAAAATTCCTGAACTGAAAGCCTTCATACAAGTATTTAAGGAAGACTTTGGCGACACAGAAACCGAAATCATGAAACTGCTGCTAAGCAGCGCCGGATCATTTATTCAAAACCAGCGGGGGAAGATCGTACCAAAAGACAGTTTGCGGATTTTAGTAAAAAGTATTGACCGCTTTTTGACCCAAAAATTCAGCAGGGAAATACTGACAGAAATCAATCAGCATGTAAGCGATCCTACAAGCAGAATGTATCTGGAAGAAGTCTTAATGCCCTGCATTATTTACATAAAGGACGTCGCTTTAAATACGGCCCTCGATTGGGAAAATTCGCCCTATACCAATGATGATTTTACAGAAGCGCTGGCCGGGGTGATGATGATGTTTTTAGGCAGAAGCGTGGTGTTAATGAGTGACACCTTACTGACGGCCACCCAAAATGAGGTAAAGCAAATCTGTGACAACATAGCTCTTCAAATAGAAAACAATGATAAGCAAGTGAAGGCTTTGAGGCCCTTGTTTACAAACGATCAGGTAAAACAACTTTTTATTGACACCTTGCGCGTGGGCGGTGAAGTACTGGGTCCCCTTCCGGACGAAAGCCGCAAACGCTTGCGAATGTTGCTTTATCAGATCTTTGATATTATTAAGCCCGGACAGGAACAAACTTTGCTGAACGATCTAAAAAATCAGTTTTACATACCCAATGTAAATGAAATACAAGCTTTATGTAAAGAACTCACCGACATTGCAAAGGAGCGCTTTATTTTATTTGCCGAAAAAGTATTGGTTAATATCGGAAAATTTATAATGGACAGTCTGAAAGAATTCTTCCTGCATTTGTTAAGTCTGGTTGTAAACTGGGAAAAAAATCTTGCCGATTCGCTTCTACTGGTGGCAGGAGAATTACGAACACTCGACCAGCAGATCGTTGCCGCCAATGCCGCTATGATCGTCAGATACCGTCAACTTGAAAGAGCTTATGACGCCCTGATCCGTAAGATCAACAGTACCCGTATAAAAAATGCGATTAAAACAACGGTCACAGACCGGTTTATGACAAGCGCGGAACTGCTACTGAAAGATCATTTAGTGTACAAGCTATTGCCGGTTGGCGTAAAGGTTATTGCAGAAAATTCGCTGCGTGCCACCGTAGGTGCATTGCTGAGCAGTCCCTTGCTGCAGCCTGTGTATGACATTATAGATGCGGTGGCGAATGAATTTGATGATTTATTGCCTGATGCCAAAAGACTGAATGCAAATGATAATCTGTCCGAGCAATTTTTAGATCTGCTGCTCGACAAGATAGAAGCAAAGATTCGGCGCCATTTTGGAAGTACAAAACCGGGCATTACAGTAGGTCTTAATTTTTCCTATCACGTACCTGCACGGGTCATTACACCAGCCATCGGTATTTTTCCGGCGATCAGTACACCCGCAAAGGATGTTGCCGTGAATATTGAACTGGGAAAAGTAGAGATCAATCTGAGTCCCTATATCAATCTGCTGCGGGACGCCATTCAGGCATCCGATTATTACCATGATAAGCTCAATGATTTTGTCGTCAAATTAGGAAATATAGCGGCTACAGAACTTGAAAAGCAGGCAGATGAATTGCGCAAATCGCACCTGCAAAACAGACATCAAAAAATGAATCAGATCTTATCTGAGATCAGCAGCAAAACACCTGACATTCAGATCTTATCGCCCTTGCACATGTCTGTGTATAAGAATGACCTGCTTGCAGAATTCAGGCTGACAGAAGTAGCAGCTTCGTACTTAGGTATACAGACAGACGAAATACAAAGGGTGTACATCATTCTGAACGGTAAAAGTTTACCATTGGAAGTATTGCCACCTGCTTCCAGGGTAAGTACAATATTGAATGGAGTACCTATTTTAAATATAAAGTATCCTATTGTGAAAAGCGACCTGCAAAAGGGGATTAATACTTTTACCGTATTTGTAGCTGCAAAAGGTGGAGTTCCATTTCAGCAGCAACGACACTTTATCTATAATCCCGAAGGCAAAATATTAAACGAGATCATTGCGCCCAAAAACAGCAGGCAAATACTTCAACAACAGATTGCCGACGCAAAAACCCTTGCCACCCGCAAACAACGTTTAACTTTTAAAGATCTTTTATAATGAGCACACTAAGCACAGTGGCTATTCAGTTAGCCGACTTTTTAAGAAATGAAATCTTAATACCCTTTGGAGAAATGTCTTCCGACAGGAAATTAGCCCTTGATATCCTAGATAAGTGGGATGTGCATGATCTGAAAACGCCTTTTCAGGTAAATATCGCACAATTAAAAATCAGACTGAAAAAATTGGTTGAGAACCCAACCTTGCTCAATCAGGGGCCATTCGGAATCTGCGCTACTGAAGTATTTCTATATGTCATACTCAAAGACTATCCTGGTAAGTTTGTTCGTTATGCTATTGATATGATTGAGAGCGGTTCTGCTCATATCGGTAATTTGTATATTAAAACCAGCACAGCATTCCGAAATGCAAAATTTGAGTTGGCACTCAATGCAGAGATGGTGAGCAAAGGTATGGATGTATGTGATATCCTGTTGATCGGAGCAATACGCGATTCGACTAACAAATTATATAGTTATGATCTGACGAAAGATAACTGGCTGATGGAATTTTTTGATTCAAAATCACATTCGGCAAATAACGAAGACTTAGATATCTGGTTTAATGAAACAAAACTTTATAAACCTCTAACATTTATTGAAAACAAAAATTTGTCTATAGCAGACAGTATTAACTTGTCATGTAAAAACAATGAGACTATTTTGGTTATGATATATACAGCCGGTAATATGCAGAAGCCTCTGGAATTTACCAACGATAAAGGAAAGCATATCTGTGCATTGTACATCAACAAGATCATTAAAATTCCGCCGGATAAATGCAGTATATCGCTTGTAAGCTGGGGAAAAACGATTGTACAAAATATGACAGAAAAAGGGCTGAAAGAATGTGTGCTCGGTTATTTTGAAGTAAATAGCAAGGGTTGATATTGCCACTCGCAAAAACTATCAATCCATTAAATAAACTTTTCTTGTATAAATCCGAGCACTATTTATTTCAAACTATAAATTACAAGTAGCTACAGACTTTTTCCAACGAGCGATTTCTTCAATCGATTTAGTTTGTCGTAATAGTGCTGCAGGTAAACGGGTTTTAATTCTGCAGAAAGAAAAGATCGGGCCACCAATTTTTCTACTTCGCTTTCATGGCTTAAAAAATTTTGCATAAATTTTTCTACCCGCTTAGGAACAATGCCTAACAGAATGCCGAAATCATAAAAATCATCATAGGCATGAAACCCATAATGCGAAAAACTTGGATGCTTGTAATCATCTTCATACAATCTGTCTTCTAATGCGAAATCGCCATCGTTAATATGCAGACGGGTGCATAATAAATCATAGGCAGGAGCTAACTGGTATAATCCATCTTGTGCGTAGTCTATCACTGAAAAGTTTTTTAAATGCGCATCGCCATTACTAAATAAGTAATTGAAAAGGGACAGCTTAAAGAGATCCTCTTTTACGATAATTGAAGAGGCCAAATACTTATCTATTGCCTGAGCCATTTGAAAATAGCTACTTTCATATTTGAAATTTTTATTTCCTTGCTCAGTCGTTTTTTGTAACAAACTGGCGAAGTCTTCTTTCAAACAGCGACTTCCATCGGGTAATACATCAAATCGTTTGGTAATGTAAGCCGGCTCATCATCCGCAAAAAAGATCATCGCATTTTGGGCCACATTGAGTTTAAATACCTGGCTGGCCACTTGCATGGTCAGATGTTCATTGGCAGGCACATCATGTACAAAATCTAAGTCCGTAGGAATGGGTTTTAAAATATATTCGCCCATTTTATCAGTCAATAAAAGTTCTCTTTTCTGCAGTCGCATTGAAAATTTTTCCTGCACACCCGAAATTGAAATACGGGTTCTGTTTTCAGTCAATAAAGTTCGCTGTTCTTTTTTGGCATCACTTACTATATATTTTAAATGATGCGGTACTTTTTTGCCATTAAATACCTGACGCAGGGCTTTGGGGCTATAGGTGCTATAACCTTCCTGTAAAGTACCCGGACAAACCGATAATGTTTTCATTTCAATGTTTTATTAATCAGTTCTTCTACCCGTATAGCTCCGATGGTTTCATGTGAAGCAGTTTTAAGCAGAAATGTAAAATGGTCTTCTTCGTCTATTTTTAAATAGATACTTTGTAATTTTTTGTTGCTTCCTTCGCTTAACAGATTAAAGAAAAAAGGAAACAGAAAGGCAGATGTATATATTTTTTTTGTTTTTGGTAAGGTCAGGCTAATGGCAGGTTTAGAGGTATCTGCAAAATACAAGTCGTCATACTCGAACACATAGCTATCATCATCCAGTTTTGATATGATGCCGGCCAGGGTTTGATTATTATATACTTTTCCTTGTTTCATCGCTCATTCGTTTTGCCTGCAATACCACTTCCAGCCCCAGCACATCTGCCACTTTTATCCAATTGCCCATGGCTACGGTTGGTTTACCTTTTTCAATGGCCCGAATGGTGGCATCGCTTAGTTGCGTAATTTCAGCCATATCCCATTGCGAAAGCCTGAGTTGCTCCCGTCGTTTATTAATTTGTTGTCCTAGTTTGACGAGTTGTTCCATATAGTTTAGATTGAAAAACCGAATTAAACTTCGGAAGTTGCAATATTTCAGTACAAAAATACCCATTTTTACTGATATTTCCGAATGATAGTTCGTATTTTGTGTATATAGATGTTAGTGTGCACATTTTTTTGATAAAACCGAATTAAAGTTCGGTATTTGTTGAATAGAATTCAATATATTGCCCAATCAATAGCAAAACCGAATTAAAATTCGGAAATCTTGAACAAATTTTATTTTATACTGAAATCCAAACTGCAAAGATGAAAACCTTATAAATCCTTCACAAACCAAAAATCCGTTTGGGGGGTGCTGCCCAAAGGGAAATCATTTTCTTTGCCTGTATTTACAAATCCTGATTTTTCATAAAAACCTCTGGCTCTGAAATTATATTCCCATACACTCAAATACATTTTTTCATAGTTTTTTGCTTTGGCAAAATCAAACGCGAACTGCATGAGTTCTGTAGCCACCTGACTACCATGAAATTCTTTCAATACATATAAGCGCACGAGTTCAATGCACCTGAATGCTTTTAATTCTTCAAACGGATAGGCATGCATATCATTGATGCGCATATAACCTTTGGCAATGCCCTCTTCTTCCAGAAAAAAGAAATAATCGTTCTCGTCCTGCAGATCGATTTTACATTGTTCCGGATTAAAAAATTTATCCAGTACAAATTCCATATCTTGTTTAGTACAGGTGCCGCCAAATGTATCATCAAATGTTTGAATACCGATGGTATGTAATAACTGAACGTCTTCAATGTTGCCTCTTCTGATTGCCATGAAGTAAAAATAAGTAGCTTTTTCGTATCTAAACTAAAAAAAATGGAATACAACAATGCATTCCATTTTCATCCGCCGTAGCGAATCAAATTACAAACCGCACATCTCTTCGGGTTTCACCCAGGCGTCAAATTCTTTATCTGTTACATAACCTAATTTCACGGCCATTTCTTTTAAGGTCGTGCCTTCTTTATGTGCTTTTTGAGCAATTTCGGCTGACTTATAATAACCAATTTTTGTATTCAGCGCTGTCACCAGCATCAATGAATTATTCACATGTTTTTTAATATTTTCTTTGATGGGCTCCAGTCCGATAGCACATTTATCATTAAACGAAACACAACCTTCGCCGATCAAGCGCGCGCTGTGTAAGAAGTTATAAATCATCATCGGTTTAAATACATTCAGTTCAAAATGACCCATGCTTCCGCCAACAGTAATCGCTACATCATTTCCCATCACCTGTGCTGCTATCATCGTCAGTGCTTCACATTGGGTAGGATTTACTTTGCCTGGCATGATGGAGCTTCCCGGCTCATTGTCCGGAATAAAAATTTCGCCGATGCCCGAACGCGGACCTGATGATAACATGCGAACATCATTGGCAATTTTCATTAAGCTGACAGCCACCGTTTTGAGCGCACCATGTGCTTCTACAATCGCATCGTGTGCGGCCAAAGATTCAAATTTATTTTCCGCTGTTACGAAAGGAAGTTTGGTCAGTTTGGCAATGTGCTTAGCCACATTTTTTGCATAATTTTTGGGCGTGTTAATGCCGGTGCCTACTGCTGTTCCGCCCAGAGCAAGTTCGCTTAAATGTGCTAATGAATTTTTGATGGTAGCTAATCCATGATCAAGTTGTGAAACATAACCACTAAATTCCTGACCAACCGTCAAAGGGGTTGCGTCCATGAAATGGGTACGACCAATTTTCACCACATTCATAAATTTCTTCGCCTTTTTATCTAAGGTATTTCTTAATTTGGTAATGCCCGGTATGGTTGTTTCCATCAGCATTTTATAGGCTGCAATATGCATAGCAGTCGGGAAAGTATCATTACTGCTTTGGCTTTTGTTCACATCATCATTTGGATGTAAAAATTTTTCCTTACCTGCCTTGCCGGCCGACAGGTCTTTTAATTTTCCTCCCATCAATAGATGACCACGGTAAGCGATCACTTCATTTACGTTCATATTGCTTTGAGTGCCACTGCCTGTTTGCCACACCACCAACGGAAAAGCATCTGCATGTTTCCCTTCTAAAATTTCATCACACACTTTGCCAATTAATTCGCATTTCTCTTTCGATAAAACCTTTGCTTCCATGTTGGTGATCGCCGCTGCTTTTTTCAAATATGCAAACGCGGCAATGATTTCTTTTGGCATCCGGTTGATATCCTGTGCAATTTTAAAATTGTCGATCGAGCGTTGTGTTTGCGCTCCGTAAATGGCGTTCATGGGTACTGACACTTCGCCCATCGTGTCTTTTTCGATTCTGAAACTCATTGATACAAATTTTTAAGGGGCAAAAGTATAAGTATTTTTGTGATATTGATATATGAAATTATTAACCCATTTAAATTATTGTGCATCAGCTTTTTTAATATTCACATATAAAAATACCTTATTTGTTTTCAAATAATTTTTTCAGTAAGCGCAAACGTTTTTCTTTGCACCCCAATCTAAAAAAGCACTTCATGAAAAAACTTGCTTACTCTCTTTTCTTCAGTACGATATCCACTGGTGCTTTTGCGCAACAACCTGCAACAGATATCATCATCAGGGAAGTACGCCTGAGTGATAAAAGTGCCTTCAACAAAAATGCTTCCGTACAAATTATTTCGGCAGCAGATATTCAACGCATGAATGCACACAGTGTGGCCGATATCCTGCATTATGCACTGGGGGTGCAAGCGGGTAACAGAGGCATGGATAATGCTCAGACTGATATCAAGATCAACGGAGGGACCTTTGAGCAAACCATGATTCTGATTAACGGACATCCGGTGATCGATGCACAAACGGGTCATCACCTGATGAACCTGCCGATACACATCAATGACATTCACCATATTGAGATCATAGCCGGACCGAGGGCTCACAGTTATGGTATTAACGGATTGGCTGGCAGTATCAATATAGTCACTAAACAGGAAAACAAAAATAGCGTTACCGCATCCTTATTCGCAGGCAGCAGTTTCGGAAAGGATAGCAGTGGCCGCACAACCTATGCCAATGCTGGGATGCATGTAGGTGCCACCCACCAATCAAAATACGCAAGCCACTATCTTTCCCTGTCGGCGCTCAAAAGCAGCGGCTTCATGTACAATACTGGTGTGAACAATGCTAAGATTTTTTACAGCAACGCTGTGCAACTGCCGCACGACCATTTATTAAATCTGCAAGTGGCCTATGTTAGCAATGCATTTGGTGCCAATGGATTTTATGCCTATCCCTACGACAAAAATTCAACCGAAAAAGTAAACACCCTGTGGGCCACTCTCGACCACCAAAAAAACTTAAATGAAAATTGGAAAATTAAATCAAACATAGCGTTGCGACGCAATACCGACGATTATATTTTCATCAAAAGCAATCCATCTTATTATCACAACTTGCATAAATCATGGAGTACAAATTTGAATATCAATGCCATTTACAACCATAAGATGGGTGAGTTTGCCTTGGGGCTTAATTCAAATTACCAGCAGATCAACAGCACTAATCTGGGCGAAAATGAACGATACAACAACGGCTTTTTTGCTGAAAACAGCCTGCACTACAAAAAGCTGAATGCCAGTGCTGGTTTATACGGCAATTACAATTCCGCCTGGGGATTTTCTGTATTACCGGGCCTTGATATCGGCTATGCACCTACCGATCATATCAGAGTGTATGCCAGTGCCGGCAGTGCAAACCGCATTCCTACCTACACTGATCTTTATTATAAAGGGCCTTCCAACATCGGCAACAGTGAGCTGCAGCCCGAAAGATCCTATGGTCTGGATGCCGGTATAAAATACGAATCAGCAAAATGCCAGGTGAGCGCCAGTGTTTTTCACCGCAAGGTATCGAACCTGATAGACTGGACAAAAGACAAAAATGCAAGTATCTGGCAGCCTTCAAACTTTGGACTGCAAACCATACAAGGTGCGCAACTGATGACACGTCTGCTTTTCAACACTCAGGAGCCTGTATTTCTGAAAGAACTGAGTGCAAAGTACCAGTTTATCAATAGCGGAATCGTGAATACGCTGCAGCAGACCGACTCAAAATATGCGCTCGATTATTTCAGACATCAGACCATCGGAGCAGCCACCGTGTCGGTTTACAATTATGTAATGCTAACCATCAGCGCACGTTATCAGTACCGGTTTAATTACCACGATTATACCTTGCTGGATGCCCGTGTCGGCTATACCGGTAAACGAATGAATCTGTATGCCGATGTAAATAATATACTGAATACTGTGTATCATGAAAGTAATGCACAACCTATGCCATCAAGATGGTTTAATGCCGGCGCCAACTTCCGGTTTACCTACTAATAATAAACAGTTGATGCATGTTGTTGCTCAAACTGCTGCATCACCTTTGCCAGATAAGCAACGTTTTCAAGGCTTTGTGCATTGTAGATCGAAGCACGCAATCCTCCGGCAGCTTTATGACCTTCAATGCCAACAATATTTTTTTCGTGACAAAAATCTAAAAAGGCAAGTTCCGTATTTTTTTCTTTGGCAAAAAAGCAGACATTCATCCGGCTTCTGTGTGCCGGAACTACCGGGCAGTTAAACAGTCTGTTGCGTTCAATTTCGTTATACAGCAACGCTGCTTTTTCTTCATTGATTTTTTCAACAGCAGCCACCCCGCCCTGGCCTTTGAGCCAACGTAAATTGAGCAATGACATATACACATTCACAACGGGCGGTGTGGCGTAGTTAGAATGATGGGCCACCAGATTTTTGTAACTGAAAACGGGAGGCAACTGATCGTGTGCTTTTTCCAGAAAAGAACGTTTTACGATGGCCACACTCACCCCTGCCGGTCCGACATTTTTTTGGGCGCAGGCGAAGGCAAAATCGATCGCGGAAAAATCGCGTGTTATACTTAGCAGGTCACTGCTCATATCTGCGATCAGTGGCACTGCCATTTTGGGCAATTCCTGATATTGAGTACCGTAAATAGTATTATTGGTGGTAAGCTGCACATAAGTCAACTGATGCGGTAGGTCAGAAATTTCAGGAATGATATGGTAACCCTGATCTGCGCTGCTGCCAATGGTGATCACCTGACCATAGCAGGCGGCATATTCCATGGCTTTGTGAGCCCAGTAACCGGTATCAATAAAGCCGGCCGTTTCAGATGGTTTTAAAAAATTCATAGGAATCTGGGCAAATTGCAACCGGGCGCCACCTTGCAAGATGATCACTTCATGTTCGGGACCGAGATGCAGCAATTCGCGAAACAATGAGATCAGTTCATTCAGCAGATCAGTAAACAAGCGACTACGGTGCGAAATTTCAGCTACCGAAACGCCGTGATGTTCAAGCTCCAGTAAACCTGCTGCAGCCTGTTGTAATACGGGTAAGGGTAATACAGAAGGACCGCTGCTAAAGTTGAATTTTCTCATCGGCCTGGGGTTCTATGTCACGGTTATTAAGAATGATATCCTTGAGTGTGCTTTGGTCGTCCTCCTCATGGTAACCTGTCATACCGCCACTAACGGCCATTTTCATCGCATCACCCGGGTTCATATCGAGATTGGTTACATTTTCGTGATCTACGATCACCAGCACACCACTGACGGCATAAGAGTGAGGCAGGTACACGGCTACTTTATTGGTAAAACCCAGTTTACTCAAATCTTTTTGAGTAATGAAGCCGATTTGAAATACTTCCGGATTAATTCTGATCTTTACGAGTACCGGTTTGGTAAATTTTTTTTTGTCTCCCATAAAGCTCTCCACCACATCTTTAACCGAGCCATAAATAAATTTGAGGAAAGGGGTACGTTCCAGCACATTATCAAAAAAGTTGATCAGCAGTTTCCAGATAAAAAAAGTGCTGCCCAGCCATCCGATCAGCATGAGCGACGATATAACGATTACAAAGCCCACACCCCGGGGTAAATGGGGAATTTGGGTAGAACTGTCGATGACATCAAATACAGAATAGGCCGCCCAGATGGTAACAGCCAATGGCGATACAATGATAATGCCCTGCAGAAAATATTTGAGTAAAAGGGTGGCGAATTTTCGCATGCTGCAAAGGTAAAAGGATTTAGATCATCACCAAAGCAGAACTTTTGCAAAATACCCGCCTGAAGTACGAAGGGTTACAGTTAAGCAAGCGTTTGCCGAACCATCGGTAAGCCTGTATTACGTTCGTCACCTGTTTTCAAGAGAACCTTTCTTCTTCAGGAAACGATGAAAATTTTACGGATCGTTGGACCCGGACTTAGGATGATTGCGCAGAAAATTAATTTCCGTGGCCTATATTTGATCAGTGCATCCAAAGTCGGAGGAGCAGGGTGCTTGCATCGGATTCGAAAACGGGTGCCTTAACTTTCAAAAGGAGAATATTTATGGAATCAACATGGCTTATCATGATCATCCTGTTATTACTTATAGCAATCATCCTAATGGTCATATTTCGGAGTAAGGGCAGCAGTGCATTTTCTCAGATTCAGAACAAGCTGGCAGAACTGCAAGGCCATCTGGCAAAAATTGAAGCCAACCTGAAAGATGATTTCAGAACAAATAGAGAAGAAAATACAGCCAGCACCAAAGATAACCGTAAAGAACTGAATGAAACACTTATGCAGTTTAAGGCAGAACAAAGTCAAACCCTGCAGTCGATCGCAGCGCAAAGTCAGCTATCATTAAAAGAAGTGAATCAGACGCTTGAGCGGCTAATGAGCAAACTCGAAGAAAATCATAAGTCGAACCGGCAGGAGCTCAGCAAAAATATGCAGGAGTTTTCAATTGCCAACATTCAGCAGCTTGAAAGAATCAATCAGCAGGCAAAAGAGGATAACCGATTGATTCGGGAGTCGATGGGGACAGCGTTCAGGGGGTTTCAGGAAAGTTTCGATGCCAATATCAGATCATTCAATGAATTACAAAGAGAGAAGTTTAGCCAGATGGAAAACAAACAGGGCGAGCTGATCAGAAATACGGAATCGAAACTCGAAAGTATTCGTGTAACTGTAGAAGAGAAACTGGAAAAAACATTGAGTGATCGTTTGGGACAGAGTTTTGAGACCGTGGGCAAGCAATTAATCGAAGTGCAAAAAGGATTGGGTGAAATGCAGACGATCGCAACGGATGTGGGAGGATTAAAAAAAGTACTGAGTAATGTAAAATTGCGGGGCGGTGTGGGTGAAGTGCAACTGGCACTGTTGCTGGAGCAAATACTGGCACCGAATCAATATGATGCCAATGTGCGAACAAAAAAAGGCAGCAGCGAACCGGTTGAATTTGCGATTAAATTACCGGGTCGCGGTGAAGATGAAAGCGCGTTTGTCTACCTGCCTATCGACGCCAAATTTCCCAAAGACACCTACGAGCATCTGATCGCTGCTTATGAAAATGCCATTCCGGATGATATTGAAACGGCCTCTAAAAATTTAGAAACCGTGATTAAAAAAATGGCCCGGGATATTCGCGACAAGTACCTGGATCCGCCGCATACCACTGACTTTGCCATTCTCTTTCTTCCGTTTGAAAGTATTTATGCCGAAGTGATCAGGCGCAGTTCATTGATCGATCAGTTGCGTACAGAGTTTAAAATTACCGTCGCAGGTCCTACCACTTTAATGGCCATTTTAAACAGTCTGCAAATGGGTTTCAGAACCCTGGCCCTGCAGAAGCGTAGCAGTGAAGTGTGGAAGGTGCTGGGTTCGGTAAAAAAAGAGTTTGAAGTATTTGGCGGACTGCTTGACAAAGCTCAAAAGAATATTCAAACCGGTCTGGGGCAATTAGATGAAGTTGTGGGTACGCGTACAAGGGCTATTCAGCGACAACTGCGAAATGTAGAAACAATACCTTCTGTGGAAGTGCCGATAGAGCTGCCGGAGATTGCATCGGGAAATGGGGATGCAGATCGGTAAGAGAGAAATCAAAAACAACAATTTGGCAGTAATGGCACTACACGCAATCAATCATTTTGGTCTTGCTGAGTAATTGCCTTAAGCAGATCAAATAGACTCAACCTAAAATGATAGTTCCTGAAATTTTTTTCTGAATTGAATGGGATCAGCAATTTGTTCAAAGGTTTCTCTGCTGCCTCCCGTTCCGATAATAGTCACAGTGCCGTAGCCAAGCAGCCTGCCCATAATACTCTGATCGACATTCACACTTTCGATTTTATTCAGATTCATTTCCAGTGTTTTTCGCGATATCAGTCCGGTTTTGATGATCACCCTTTTATTGGTAATGCCAAATTCATCCGAATACCTTTGGATGATCGGATGAATGAACAGGGTGAGCAAGGACTTCAACGTAAAAAAAATGATCCAGTGGTATTGCGTTTCAAATTCAAGTTGTTCTTCTCTGATGAGGTTATTTTCGATATAGTGTCCCATAGTTTCCTTTTGATTGTTTATTTGTTTCCAGCGTCCGTTTCATGCATAAAATAAATGCCCTTGTTTTGCAAAGTAACTATAATAAAATCAAAAACGATTTGTTATCACTACATGACTTTCAGCATATCGAGTTGCCCTAAACATCCACTTTTTTAATGCGATCTTTGCAACCACTTTTGTACTGCTTTCCAATCTGAGCGGCTAATTTAATTAGATTCACTCGGTCGCATACATCGTTTACCGGACCGTTTATTGTTTAATAAACAAGGACTTGCTGAGTGC
>JADYYU010000159.1 GCA_020853515.1 Chitinophagaceae bacterium
ACAAAGAAAGTACAAGTATAAAACATTCATTCGGAAATTACAACCTTATTTATGTTTTTCATCAAAAATGTTTTAGCAGAATTTAACAAGTGCCTGATTTCATGTATCGACATGCCGGCCGGTCAGTCATCCAGTGCACTGTTTAAAAATGTGATAAAAGGTACCACATGGCGAAAAGAATTCTGGATAATCTTATCGGGTTCGTTTCCAAGCAAATCCTTATCCGACAATGATTTGGCTGCAACGAAACTCTTAAGTTTCAGGTATTCGCCCGCACTGTTTTCAGGATCATAGCCTTTGGGTAAATTCTTCAGTTTATCTTCTGTGCTGAGTTCGCCAAAAGTATCCTGAAAGCCCTTTCTGCTGATTATTTTTCTTAAGTCATCAAACCGGTAATCAATTTCCTGCCGCACTTTTTTTAATTTGTCGGCCTCCGGATGCCACAAACCGCCACCAACAAAGCTACCACCGGGTTGCAGATGAAAATAAAACGCTGCATTGCCACTCTTTTTTCCGCCGCAATGAAAGGCAGCCCCCATATTTGTTTTGTAAGGTGATTTATCATGCGAAAAGCGCACATCCCGGTTGATTCTGAAAATGCAATCCTTGGCCTTTAAATCTAAAAAGCGCGGGTCAGCTTTCCCTAAAAATTGAATTGATTTATCCACCAGATTTAAAAAATCTTCTTTCGCAAGTTCGTATTTAGCCCTGTTTTGCTCAAACCACTCCCTATTATTATTCTTTTTTAAATTTTTTAAAAAATCTATAGTGGTTTTCTGCATATTTATATTATTTTTACGGCTACAAATATAATTTTTTTAAAAATATTATTACCTTTCCGAACTAAAATTTAATTCTTACAGATGAATAAACAAATTCTTACACTTGCAATGGGAGTCGCCTTTTTTGGCTTTGCAATGCAAGCGACTGCCCAACCTAATAAGGAGAAAAAAAGCAGATATTATCAAAACAATGCACCGGAGGCTGATTTTAATATACAAGGTTTTTTTATTGAAAATGAAAAAAACGAAGTAGAAAAAACACCTGTAGAAAACGAATATGATGTAAAAGTCAATCGAAATGAAAAAGATGACAAATACAGAAATGAAAAAAGAGTGATTGAAAAGCAGCCATCTGAAGAAGTGATCTACACAAGACCGAAAACTGCTGAAGAAATAGAAGCCCAGCAAAATAACAGCAGACCGGCCAAACAAAAAGGATATTATTCAAGTACAGGCCAGTTTATCCCGTACAATAACGACCGTGGACGTTATGACAGGTATTATACTGAAGGTTCTGGTTCAGCGCCAGTGCGCACCGAACAAAGATACAGTGCACCTCCGGTAGCCCGAAGGGAAGAAGTAGTTGCACCGCGCAAAGAGAAAGAGATCAAAATGACCAACAAGGAAAATGAATACCAAACAACGGTTGTGAAACGTCGATATACCAATCTGGATGTATTGGCAGACGACCTGGATCTGGCAAAAATTCAACGCCCTGTATTTAAAGGCATTTGCAGCGAAACCGCTCATGATGTGGACGCGATCATCGTAAATAAAAACATGACCAGCCTCGAAAAAAATTATCACCTGAAACAGTGCTATGTACTGCGCGATAAGCGACTGCGTGAAACACTGGACGACGATCAGTATAAGAAGTTTTTACGCATTAAAGATGCTGATGAATACCTGATACTGACCAAAGATCCGGAATTAAAAGACGGCGTCAATAAATAGTCAAATTTTTAAGTTTAAATAAAACCGCTCTGTTTGGGCGGTTTTTTTACGTATATGATTATTGGATTTCAAATCTCACAAGGGCTTTCTGACCGGCTCAAAGTATAAACACGGTATTTGAATCAGCAATTTGAACGGACAGGAATTTGAAATCAGACAACATACGTTGCGAAAGGACGATATTAGACCTATTTAAAACCCCTATCATCTCTTCACAAGTGATAAGATGATAAGGATACGAAGTTAGAATTTCATCGTCTTAAAATCTCTGCTGAGTCATCCCGGACACAGTGATCCTGGTTGATTTTGCTAGTTGTTATTGCGCCTGTTCATAAAAATCAATACATAGTAAAGCAAGGTGGCAACCGACGAAATTGCGGCCACCAGATAGGTGCGCGCAGCCCACTTGAGTGCATCCTCCGCCTGTGCATGCTCACGGGGTGTGGTAATTTGCGTAGAATCGAGCCATAATAAGGCCCTTCTACTGGCATCATACTCAACTGGCAAAGTTACCAGTGTGAAGACGGTTGTAATTGAAAAAAGCAAGATCCCGATCAAAAACAAGGTTTGATTACCCCGTCCCAGACCCATCATACCAATACCTGCCAATATCAGCCATTGCGAAAGCGTACTGCCAATTTTTACAGCAGGCACCATCTTACTGCGCATCATCAGCATACTGTATGAGGAAGTATGCTGCAAGGCATGACCGCATTCGTGCGATGCAACGGCAGCAGCACTCACACTGTGGCCCTCATACACTTCCGGACTTAAATTCACGGTTTTGCTTACCGGATCATAATGGTCGGATAGAAATCCGGGCGTGCTAAGCACTTTCACATCAAATATGTTATTGTCGCGCAACATTTTTTCCGCAATTTCGCGACCACTCAGGCGATTCTGCAAAGCCACCAACGAATACTGCTGAAATTTTGATTTGAGTCGAGTGCTGACTCCCATACCAACCAGAAATAAGATACCAGCCAGGATATAATAACCTAAATATGCTCCCATTGAATAAATTTTAAGAAGCAGATGCAAAAACTATCCCAAGAGCTGTCAAACAAAAAAACAAGTCACAACGGCAGTATATTCGTTCGTTTATGCGCCAATATGTCGCTATTTAAGTTATAATCTTCATTTAAGTGAAAAGAGATTTTTAAAAGTGCAAAAAATAATTTTGAAATAAGATTTCTGTATAGTACTTTAGCATTGAATTTTATGGGTTAGTAAGAAACGGGTTATCAAGAAATTGGTAACCCTTTCTTTTTTTATGAAGTCGTTTTGTTTTCATTTTTTAAAAATAAAAAAACAACCTCTGAAGGATTTTTATAGTCACACCAAAACCTCCTAGCTGCATCTTAATCAAACAAAAAATAGTGCGCTGATGCATGTCCGACACATGCATTTACACCTGCTTAAAAATACAACAAGCATTTGCAAAAAAAATAGCGGATGCAAACTTTTTTTGAAAGGATCATAAAATACAGGTGATGATAATGGCCATTCATGATAACGTACTGTGAAGATGACCATCATGCGCCGGCTCATCTTTCACAACACATGAATACGATCACCTTTCGATTAGAGCCTTTGACGATAGCGTCTATTCATCTGGATCCCTGATCCCATGGCTTCACGTATTTCCTGCATTGTGAGCTGTTTGTGTGATGGTTGCTTTGCTTTCCGTGCTATAATTTTTACAAAAGTTGCACTCATTAAAATGGTTGATATTTATTATCGAAGTATCTTTAATCCTTTAAACGAACTTACTTTTCTTTACAGGAAAAAATCACAGATGGCCAAACAAAAAACAATCTTCTTTTGTCAGCAATGCGGAGCTGAAAGTGCTAAGTGGCAAGGCAAATGCCCTTCCTGCAATTCGTGGAACAGCATTGTAGAAGAACTCATTGTCAAAGAAACTAAAAAAGAAATCTGGGATGAGAGCACCGAAAAAACAGGCAGCAAATCAAAGAAACTCAGCGATGTCAGCGCCACAGAAATCCAACGTATCATAACGCAGGATACTGAACTGAACAGAGTGCTTGGTGGCGGTATTGTAGCCGGTTCAGTGATTTTAGTAGCGGGCGAACCCGGCATCGGCAAAAGCACCTTGTTTTTGCAAGCTTGTCTGCAAATGCCTGATATCACTACCTTGTATATCAGCGGCGAAGAAAGTATGCAGCAGATAAAAATGCGGGCTGACCGGATTAATGCCCGGAATGAACATTTTTATCTGTTGACTGTAACTGACACTCAAACCATCTTTAATGAAATCAAAAAAGTAAAACCCGCACTGATCGTGATCGATTCTATTCAAACGCTTGAATCGCCTTTTATCGAAAGTGCACCCGGCAGCGTCAGTCAGATCAGGGAATGCACTGCCGAGATTATACGCTTTGCAAAAGCCACCGACACTCCTGTATTTATTATCGGGCATATTACCAAAGACGGCACCATCGCAGGCCCTAAAGTACTCGAACATATGGTAGATACCGTATTGCAGTTTGAAGGTGACCGCCACTACGCCTATCGCATTTTGCGCACCACCAAAAACAGGTTTGGCAACGCCAGCGAACTCGGTATTTATGAAATGAGTGAAAACGGGTTGCGCCAAATCGTGAACCCTTCAGAAATACTGATCACACAAAAAGAGGAATCGCTGAGCGGCATTGCCATCGGCGCTACCCTGGAAGGCGCGCGTCCCTTACTGCTCGAAACACAGGCTTTGGTAACCCATGCGGTGTATGGCACACCTCAGCGAACCGTTTCAGGATTCGATCTCAGGCGTCTGCAATTGCTGTTAGCAGTGCTCGAAAAGAGAGGCGGATTTCAGTTTGGTGTCAAAGATGTATTTGTCAATATTGCCGGCGGTATCCGGGTAGAAGATCCTGCCATAGACCTGTCTGTGATTGCAGCACTGCTATCTTCCTACGAAGACACGGCGGTCGCTCATAAAAGTTGCTTTGCCGGCGAGGTAGGACTCAGCGGCGAAATCAGGGCCGTGAACCGGATCGAACAACGCATTGCCGAAGCTGATAAGTTAGGTTTTGAAAAAATATTTGTTTCGAAATTTAATAAGAAGAGTTTACATACAAAAACCAATATTGAAATTGTGATGCTTAGTAAAATAGAAGAAATGTACCGGATTCTTTTTTAACTTTAAATATACCTACTATGCTACTGGTCGAAAATTATTTTAAGCCCATCTATCATTTGCTGTTTCCGCATGTATGCAACGGTTGCGGTACAGAATTGCTCAGCAACGAAAAAACCATCTGCACCACCTGCCTGAGTTTTATGCCCAAAACAAATTTCCACCTGATCATTAACAATCCTATGGAACAAAAAATGGCGGTAAGAACACGCATCGAAAATGCCACCGCATACTGTTATTTTAATAAAGGCGGGGCCATACAGCATTTACTGCATGGCTTAAAATACCAGCGCAAACAGGAAATTGGCCTCTTACTGGGCCGGCGATTTGGCAAACAAATGGAGGATGTGCGCTGGCTGCAGGATATTGATCTGCTGATGCCGATCCCACTGTCGAAGCAAAAATTAAAAGCACGCGGATTTAATCAAAGTGAGAGTATCACCCTGGGTATGGCAGACGCCCTGAACAAACCCATGGATACAGCGGCAGTCATCCGCACCAAAAACACGGCTTCGCAAACAAATAAAACCCGCGCAGAGAGAATCAGCAATATGACGGACGCTTTTCTGGTAGCCTATCCTGAATTCATCCGTAATAAACATATCCTGCTGATTGACGATGTAATCACTACCGGTGCCACCCTCGAAGCCTGTGCTGATACCATTTTGAAAATACCAGGCACCCGGGTCAGCATCGCCACCCTCGCCTATGCGGTTGAATAAGCAGCACAGAAGCCAACATTTACAAAATATTCCGGCACTCTGCAATGAAAAGTCTTGGATAATTTTTTTAAGTAAACTACTTTTATGAAAAAAAAAGATGGCAAACGAACAAGGTATCAAAACAGACCCCTGGAAACTGAAAACACCTCCTTTATCTTCAGACTACGAAATGTATAAAGATGAAAAAGACGGCCGGGAAGTGATTGTTTGCGTAGTGGGCAAAACGACCCTTCTGTACGATTACCGTTGTCTGGCAGATTTACATGCGATGCTCAAAGCACATGGCGACTGGATGGATCTGGGCAGTGCTGATGAACAAAAGCCTGCTAAAGAAGGAACTGTGGAAGCCTGGGGCCGTTCTGAAAACAATCCGATCGGTGGCTGGTACGGACTCAAAAAAGGACTCCGTGGACGCTTTGGGATGTATGTGCCGCCCCTGATGGAAAAACTGGGACTGGCCGAACTGACACATAACGCAAAGGGAAATCAGATGAGAGCCATCTGAACAGTCGCAGAAACGCATTCATAATGCTGCATCAACTATAAAGCAGCATGAATGTATCATTCCAATGATTACTACTTTTGAATGGATTGAGTATGATGATACTGCGAACCTATCCGGTATTGGCACATGTATTTACAATCGGCCTTACTCTTCGAGAAAACCAAATTTACCGGCATTGAAATCCTGTATCGCCTGCACGATCTCCTGCTGCGTATTCATGACAAAGGGTCCATGCGCTGCAATCGGTTCCTGAATGGGCTCACCACTCAAAATCAGCACCAACGCATCTTCTGTGGCCCGGATACTAAACTCTTCTCCTTCATTACTAAACAATGCCAGATGATCAGTATCAACCGTTTCATCATCGTTAATTACAATACTACCTTCTATCAACAGCAAGGCCGTATTGTAAGCCGCAGGAAAATTAAAAGTTGCCACACCACCTCTATTTAGCCGCGCGTTAAACAGATTGACCGGTGTAAAGGTGCTTGCTGCGCCCTCTACGCCTGCGTAATTACCTGCGATCACTTCTACTTTGCCGGCATTGTCAGGAAGTTGGACAGTCTGAATAGCCTGATGCTTGATAGCCTGATATTTGGGTGTCGACATTTTATCTTTAGCAGGCAGATTGACCCATAGCTGTACCATCTGAAAATCGCCGCCTGCTTTGCTAAAATTTTCTTCATGATACTCTTTGTGCAGCACACCCGAAGCTGCCGTCATCCATTGCACATCACCCTCGCTGATGATACCACCACCCCCACTGCTGTCGTGATGCGCCACGCTGCCTTTATAAGCGATGGTAACGGTTTCGAAACCACGATGAGGGTGTACGCCCACTCCGCGCGGCTGGTCGGTCGGAGGAAAATAAAACTTTGAATTATAGTCGAGCATAATAAAAGGACTCATCCTCTCCATATCGAGGCGATAGGCACCGGGAATAAAATTATGCACCCTAAAACCATCTCCTACAAAATGTGGCTGACGGGGAGCAACAACCATTTCAACATTTTTTACTGACATATCGTATTATTTAGACAGCAAAATTAGGGTATGCTGCAACATGCCACTGTGACTTATGTCAAAAACTACAAGTTCAGGGATAGAGATGTCAATATCATAAAATCATCTGTTGCCCCGACACTCAGATAAGATGCATGGGTAAAATGCTTGTGAATGGATGTACAAGCTGTTTATAATATTTCAAATAAATATGCGGCCGTAGCGATTGCCCGCCACATATCACACCCAAATTGTTACACCCGTAAGCTTTCCGATTTCTATTTGTTCCACTTTTCTGACCTCCGCTTTAAGGGGTAAAAGATAGGTTTTCAATTTTGTATCAAACCAGATCGCAGTAGCCCACTCTGTACGCCCGATTTTTGCGATTACTTTGAGTCTCCCCCATCCTTCTTCTTCTGACTGTAGGTTTGTTCTGATTTCGGTGGCTAGTTCGGCAGGTAAAGAAATAAAGTGCCAGGCTGCTGCTCCCTGGTATTTCCACGGCTGCCCGCTGAATTCGTATTTGATGCCTTTGTGTTTCATTCTTTACTTACAGATCGCAGAGATACCATCAATTCAAGATGATGACAAACAGATTGATCTCCCTCTCCATCATCCCGCCATATCCGTTGCACTTTTTTTTGGGCAATTCAGCACTTAGCTCATGGGAGTGCAGATCTCAATTAAAAATCCATCCATATCACGAACGTACGCTACGACTTGTCCCCAGGATTTTGACATGGGACTTTCAACAAGCGTTGCGCCTGCATCAACAGCCGACTGAATGGTTTCTTCTACATTGTCTGTGGTAAAACCAATTTCAATCCCGAACGGTTTAGTTGCTAAACTACTTTCAGTAAACCCCTCTTTTAAATTTGTATGAGCCAGCTCCAAAGAGGCAAATGACAAGGTCGTTTCGCCCACTAAAAGTTCGCCATAACTTTCGTCCGGTGTTAAAAATTTTCTTGCAAAACCGAATGCTTTCTCATAAAAGCAGAGGGCCTTTTCTACGTCCTTCACGTATAAAATGGTGTAGGCAAATTTTATCATTATTCTTTTTTCTTTTTAAAATTAAAACATTGAACTGTCCTTATATTCTTGCAATCCCGCACCTATTCTTGCCGCAATCTTTTCCCTGCAACTACCGGCTTGGCTAAACAGTTTACACGTCTACCTAATATACAAATGATGAATGAACTGTACTGCTGCTTGCTATCCATATCGCTATTGAACAACTATCTTCCTGTTTGTAAAGTTCATCTTTTCGTCTGTTATTTGCACAAAATAAATACCTGCTTTAAGATCCGCTCTGTCAATGCTGAACAGACTTCCGCTAAAGTTAATTGTCTTTATGATCTTGCCCGACAGGTCCGTTATTTTGATGGTTACATTCTTTTGTTCATCCGAAAAATGAAGGTTCGTTTGCGACGAGAAA
>JADYYU010000160.1 GCA_020853515.1 Chitinophagaceae bacterium
CAGCAGATACATCACCACCACAAAATTACCGAAACCAAAACGGCCTGTCAGATAGGCGATCAGGGCTACCACTGCAAAACCAATTGATGTAACGGTGGTACCTTTGGTCCATCTGATTTTCTCTTTCCCATCATATTCTTTTTCAGTCATAAAATCGACTGCAAATACCGGATTGATAATATATGCTACGAGCAATGAAGCGATGAGGGTGATGATAAGGGTGATGGGCAAATAAAACATAAAACTACCGATCACCCCTTTCCAGAACGCCAGTGGAATAAAAGGCAGCAAGGTGGTAATAGTGCCGGTCAGTACAGGTAAAAACACCTCACCGGTTGCTTTTTTAACGGCCTCTTTAATGGGTAGTTTTTCATCATGAAATATACGATGTGAATTTTCAATCACCACAATAGCATCATCCACTACGATACCCAAAGCCAGCAGGAACGAAAACAATACGATCATGTTAAGGGTAAAGCCAATGGTTGGCAATACCATAAAGGCGATGGCGCAGGACAGGGGCACTGACATGGCCACAAAGATGGCATTGGTTGTACCCATAAAAAACATCAGGATAAACGTCACCAGAATAAAGCCGATGATGATGGTATTGATCAGGACATGCAGGGTAGTCAGGGTAGCGTCTGACTGATCGCCGGTCACAACCACATTCAGGTCTTTTGGCAGCTCGCTTTTTTTCATTTCCGTGATGATCTCATCGATTTTGTCAGATGCGTCGATCAGGTTTTTACCACTGGCCTTGATCACATTCAGGGTAATTACGTTTTTGCTGTCGAGCCGCGCAAAACTTTCCTGATCCTTGTAGGTATCTACTACTTCTGCAATATCTTTTAGGTAAACGGTTGCTCCCTGCGGGGTTTTAATAACCACATTGCCAATTTCTTCCGCTGTTTTAAATACTTTTTTGATACTGATGATCCGCTGTTCGCCCTCTACTTTCACAATGCCGGGTGTGGCCTCAATATTTTCTGAACCAATAGCCGTTTGTATATCTCTGAACGAAAGCATAGCAGCCTGCATTCTGTACAGATCTACATTGATCTGTATTTCACGGTCAAGTCCGCCCACTTTATCTACCCGCTTGATCTCCTTCATGCTTTCGATACGGTCTTTGATTCTGTCGGCATATTCTTCCAGACGGTTCACATCATAATTACCGTAAATATTTACAAAGCGGATCGGAAATTCAGACACGTCAATGTCTTTTACTTCAGGATCATTAGGCAGATTTTTTGGCAGGCCATTCGGATCTGATTTGGCTTTGTCCACGGCATCGTTCACATCCTGCTTGGCTTTTTCTACTTTCACATCCGTATTGAATTCAGCAATAACCACCGAAAAATCCTGAAATGAATTACTGGTCACTTTTTTGATCCCGGAAATATTTTTCAGTTGTTTTTCAATTGGTTTGGATACCAGATTTTCCATATTCTCAGGTGAAGTACCGGGGTTGATGGTCTGCACGATGATCGATGGAAATTTGACTTCGGGAAATCGTTCCTTTGGCAGGTTGATATAACTCACCAAACCGATCAGTGTAATGATAATGGTCATTACATAAATGCTGGTTCTGTTATTGATGGGCCAAACGGATGGATTGAATTTCATTTTTTTTATTTTTGTTCAGTGATAGGTTGCACATGTTCAGTGTGCAGGCCAGGGGTTTGTCTTTTAAAAAAATTACAGTGTTGCTGTTCAATGAAGGTGCATTTTATCTGAACCTTTTTCTATTGTTCTATTTTCAACTGGTCACCCACATTCAGTTCTTCATAACCTGTGGTGATCACACGATCGCCCAATGAAAGTCCGCTCAGAATTTCCACTTTGCTTTCGTAGGAGTTACCCAAAGTCACTTCACGCAATTCTGATTTATTTTGCTGATCGGCTACATATACAAAATTTCCTTTCTCTGCTTTTTGAATCACGCCGGATGGCAATACAAAGGCACGGCTGTTTTGATAGGTAGCTATTTTAACCAGGGCCGTCATATTAGGCTGAAACTTAGCGCTTGAAGGCAATGGAATGTACACAGCAAATGCGCGTGACATTTCATTGATAATCTTTTCGGCATAATTTATTTTGGTCATGAGAGTATCTCTGATATCGGGAAAAATCAGCATCACGCTGCTGCCGGTTCTCACCACGCCCGCATAGTTTTCAGGAATCTGCGCTTTGATCTTTAGTTTTCCTGTATTCACAATTTTGATCACAGGCGGATTGACCGGAGATGCAAATGATTGCCCTACCGTGGCATCTACAGCGTCTACAACGCCGCTGATCGGAGAATATACATTGAAAGATTTTTTACTGCTGAGTGAAGTATTTTTTTGCTTCAGCAAAGCTTCATATTGATTTTTTGCAGATAACAATTGTATCTCAGTTCCGATTTCCTGATCCCAGAGTCGTTTTTGTTTATCATACATTGTTTTTGCAAAAGCGATCTGCTGATCGATCTGCGCAATGCTGCTGTTGACCGTTTCTGAGCGCAAGGATGCCACTACCTGACCTTTACTTACATACTGACCCGGCTTTACAAAAATAGCACTGATGATACCCGGTGTTTCCGGAATGGCATTCACCACTTCATCTACATCTACTTTGCCCTGCACTGAGATGTAATTATTGAAGGTAGATAAGCCCATACTGGTGACCCCTACGGCGATCACGCGTGTATTTTTTTTGCTGGTATCAGATGCTTCGAGGGTCGAAATTTTGGCCTGCAGTTCCTTCTGCTGTTTTTTCAGATCGGCCAGTTCGGCTTTAGTGTCTTTCTTTCCCTTACCGCCACCGCAGGATGTCAGGGCCACGGAGAAAAAACTAAGTGCGACGAGTGAGTAAATGGTATGTTTCATAAATGTCATGTTGAGATTTGAGATTTTTAAATTTGAGGGGTGCTGCATTGGATATGTTGGATGTAAGATGTCGTTTTGTAAAGTTGTAGGATAGCTGGCAATTTTTATTTCAGTAGTCCGAGTGATTTTTGAAAGTCAATTTTAGAGATAATCGCTTCGTATAGTGAATTAAAATAGTTGGTCTGGGCATCTTTCAGGGCCGTTTCGGCCTGTAAGATTTCAATATTGGTACCGACACCTTCTTTATACTTCTTTTGCGCGATGTCATATACTTTTTGTGCCAGGGCAATATTATTATTCTGGTTTTCGAGACTGATGATGCTGTTGCGGAGTTGTGTTTTGGCATTGTCACTTTCCAGATCCACAGCTTGTTTGAATGCCAGCATGTCGTTATCATTTTTCATCATATTCAGTCGGGCCTGATTCATCTTTGCTTTACGGGTGCCACCATCGTACAGGGGCATGGAAGCACTTAATACAAAAGCACCGGTAGGAAAGTAAGGAAGCGTAAACAACTCCTTAAAGGCCATCGTTTGGGTAGCGTAACTTCCGCTGAGCACTGCGGCCACGGTAGGCAGATAGCCTTTTCTGTATCGTTCAAAATCGTATCCGTTCAGTCTTTTGGCTGTTTTGAGCAAATTCATTTCAATGCGGTTGTTATAGTCAAGCACCTTATCCAGTTCCAGATCTTTTTTTACTTCATCGATGTTCAGTTCGTCGCCGAGTTGAATATTTTGCTGCAGGGGCATACCCATCTGAAATTTCAATACGGCGTAACTGAGTTCGATCAGGTTTTGAATTTTATCTTTTTCGGTTTGCAGATTATTTTTTTGAACGGTGAGGCGGTCGGCATCAATTTTTTCTGCAAATCCTTCGTTGTATAATTTTTGTGTCATGTCTGCAAGTGAGGCCAACAGTCTGATATTTTCGTTGATCAGGGCCATTCTTTTTTCTGCGATCACACAATTGTAGTAAGCTTTTGAAACCGCCACTTTCACCTCTTCTTCTGTACGCTTTGTATTCAACACTGACAATTCTTCGAGACTTTTTCTGGCCTTGATCGCTACCAGTACACCGGCGTCAAACAAGATCTGGGATGCCTGAATGCCTGCTGATGCATTCAGCGGCAATCCGAATTTCAGTTCACTGTATTTTTCTTTGGGCTGACTTTGGTAAGCCATATAAGCGGGTGTATCGATTTTAAAAAAACTCAGGCTGGAAGCAAAATCGAATGCGCCTGCATCCGCCCGTTGTTTGGGAATCACAAACAGATACTGAAACTGTCCGTTAGCAGTAACCTGAGGCCGGGCAATACCAATAATTTCTTTATTTTTTTCCAATTGCAGTTGTTCGTCCAGCAAAGCCCCTTTTATTTTGGGCTGGTTTTTCATGGCGTATTCGATACAGGCTCTCAGCGTGAGACTTTCGCCCGTTTGTGCCTGCAGTTGGGTGGTGGCCAGTAATACAAAAGCCAGTATGGATTTAATCTTCATCAAATTATTTTTTATTGATTTCATCGAAGTGTTTGGTTATAAGTTTATGTCCTTTAATAGATGCAATTCCGTACATATAATTTGCAAAGATCTGCACATTTACTTTTACGATATCATATTGGTCCTGCGGAAAAATATTATTTTGAAAAACGATCAATGCCGACTCCATTCTGAAGCGGGTGATGATCTCAATATCAATATCTTCGCGGTACAATCCTTCACTGATGCCCTGTTTCAGATTTTCAGAGACGCATTTATATAAAAACTCCTGCTTATGCATTTGCAGAAATTTATAGGCCGAGGGATAAAATTTTTGCATTTCCATATAACAGACCATATTCAGGCCTCTTACCATGCATTCCATCAATTGCAATATTTTGATGATCTGCTCTACGGCATTTTGCGAAGCGTTAAAGGCAGCCTCTGTCTGCATCTGGTTTTCGTGCAGCATATACTTCACCGTTTCAAGCACCAGTTCATCCTTATCTCTGAAAAGCTCATACAACGTTTTTTTTGAAACCCCGATCGGTCGGGCCAGATCATCCATGGTCACACTTTTAAAACCATACTGTCTGAACTGATCGAAAGCAGCAACGATGATATTTTGTCGATGGTCGTTCACGGCGGCAAAACTATGGAAACTTTTTTTACTAAAAAAGTTTTTTCAATACGCATTAACTCCTGACTAACGAATTGATTATATTTACAGTTCAAAAAAATAATACAACATTATGAAACAAACAATTTTTACACTGGCATGCCTGATCGGCACCACTTTCTTTGGCATCCATTCAGCTCATGCACAATGTAGCGCCAATTTCGCTGTTTACCAGGATACGACCGTTGGCGCGCAGCCTCACACCTATATTGGTGAAAACCTCTGTCAGCCTCAAAACATGATGATGGTAGATACCGTTAACTACACCTATACCTGGCAATGGGGCGACGGCAGCAGCACTACCGCTCCTTATCCTTCTCACACCTATGCGGCAGCCGGTAATTACACCATTAACCTGCTGATGCTCAGCAACCCGGCTCTCGGATGCAGCGACAGCATGACCCTTACAGCCACCATCAACAAGAATACTGCAATGTATTCCATTACGTTCAAAAACCCTGCTGTGATCGCATCTGCAAAGGATGTCAGTGCGCAGGCGTTTAGCCTTTACCCTAATCCTGCCAATGATCAGTTGTTTATTAAAGGTTTGAAAAATGAAAACTATGCCGTATCGATCTACAGTCCTGACGGCCGTCTGATTGCTTCGCCCAAACTCGAAAACAATCTGTTTGTTTCAATAGCTGCCTTAGCTTCTGGAAATTATTTTATGAAGATTACAGGAGCTGAACAAAAAACCAGCACGCTGAAGTTTACGAAAAATTAATCTCATTAAGAGCGTACCATTATAAAGCCGGCTTTCATCAGCCGGTTTTTTTATTTGTGAAACGGGGACTTCCGGAAGAAAAATAGAAGCTTCGCCTTTATTAGCTGGCTTGGTTAAAAGCTATAACCAACGTTAATTCCGATCATGCGGGCGCCAAATGTAAAACCGTTTGATTTGTTGCTGAAGCCACTGCCTGACCAACTATACTGATTGCTAAAACCAAGGGCATTATTATAGCTTTCGGTTGATGATTCAATATATGCCCTGTCATATTCATTAAGACCCGATGTATTGATCTTGCTTGAATTATTTATATACTCCATTCCTACCCATGGGCCTAAAAACCAGAAGTCGATCGTCATACGTTTTTTGGTCAGTATTTGCAGACCAAACAAAATGCCTGCACCAAAGGTATTGATTTGATTTTTGTACGTAGCGGTCTTCAGCGCTGCACTGCCGGCACCGGTGTCCTGATAGCGGTAGTCAGCGGTCAGGGTTTCATATTTGTAACGTAAAAAGGGCGCCAGATAAAGTCCGCGCGGTGCTTTCCTTTTAAAATAAAATCTGAATTCGGGTGTTAGCATGAGCGCTTTGTACCGCGATGATCTCAGCATAAAGAGCGTTTCAGCACTTGCCGTAAACGCCGTATCCTTCATCAGTACATTCAGAATGGGCGTTGAAAAATTAGGCCGGTAAATAATTCCCATTGCAAAAGATGTTGACCGGTTCAGCTTTCGTTCGTATTGTAAAGAAAGCGACCTCAATAATAAACTGCTCATATTTAATTTTACTACATTGTCTACCAGTTCGTACACCTGTTTCTTCTTTTTTTCCGGTCGTGGCCTGGGTGTACGGGGCTGGTCCTGGGCCAGCAGAAGAAGACCGTTTAAGGAAAAAATAATGACAAGCAGGGTGGTTTTCATATGCATGATCATAAAACGAAAATAAACAACATTTTTCAGAACTGAACTTTTTATATTAATTAACAGGAAGTGTTTCGGCGAATAAAATAAATTTGAATGCAATTATATTTCCCCATGAACAACCGTTTACGCAAATTTCTGAAGAAGATTCTTTTTCTCTGTCTAATCATTTTTGTATTTGTCAATGTGATCGCCTGCTTTCATGCCTATAAATTTACACATTATGCTCTGGGTGCAACGGCCTTCCCCAAAAATCCCGAAAAAATGGGTTTTAGTCAAAAACTGGAATCTATATTATTTGGAGTCGACCTGCCGCGTCCGATCAATAATCAAGTGCCTAAACGAAAATTTGCAACAGTCCGGATCAATGATAAAAACCTG
>JADYYU010000161.1 GCA_020853515.1 Chitinophagaceae bacterium
AAAGGCGTCCGGCTGCACGTATCCGGTGGCCTGCTTTTGCAGTTTATCATCCCCTACTGCACTGGCAGCACTGAGGGCTTCTTCAATATCGCCTTCTTCAAGGGTGTGATTCATTTGTTGTGTATAGTGTGCCCATACGCCCGCCAGAAAATCAGCTTGCAATTCAAGCGCCACTGATAAACGATTACCGCCAATTTCGTCGGTGCGCGATTGCATTTTGCGCATTTGCGCTGTAGTACCCAGCAAATTCTGAATATGATGGGCTACCTCATGTGAAATGACATAGGCAAAGGCAAAATCGCCATTAGCGCCCAATTTTTGGGTAAGTTCATTAAAAAAATAGAGCGACAAATAGATTTTTTGGTCGGCGGGGCAATAAAAGGGACCTGTTTGTGCATTGGCCATGCCGCAAGGCGACTCGGTTTCATCATCAAAAATCACCATTTTAGGCATTACATATTGCATTCCGTTTTCTGCAAATATCTTGGTCCACACATTTTCATTGTCTTCCAGGGTCACTGCTGCAAAAGATTTCAGATCTTTTTCTTCCTGCGTTTCGGCAGTTCTGCTGCTCCTTTCTTCCGTCTGTGGCCCGGAACTTGTAAAATCGCTGAGTAATTGCTGGGGGTCTTTGCCCATCAGCAAACCTATGATGAGCAATATCACTGCAAGGCCTCCACCGCCTGCAGCCACCCGTTTACCACTGACTCCGCGTCTGTCTTCTATATTGTCACTTTCCTGACGACCCTGCCATTTCATACTTTTATATTTTTATAAATTCAAAGAAACAAAATTTCACGAACAATTCAAAAATACCTATCTTGCTGATATGAAAGTTGCTCAAATTAAGTTCACGGTACTGATATATATTTTTACGATGACTACACTGGCGGCTTGCCAAAAAAATGAACAGGCCGACCTTATTAAGGAATATATTTATACCGGCATACAGGTCGGTCACTTCGACAGTAAAACGAAAAATATGAATCAGCAGTTTCAGTATCGAATCTGGGACTCGGCCTATCAGGATCAAATGAAAGTCAGAATCAATATCACCCGAAAGCTGATCACCTTCATTTTTAACAAAAGCACCCATGTTGCCTCGCCGGATACCACCTCCTTTGTAACCACAATACAGCATAATAATTACTCTATTCCGCTGGGTTACAGGGTACGCTATGATTTTCGGTTTGAAAATGATTCCCTATTTGCCGAGTATTTCAATCTGGATGGGCTGACGGATACTTTTTATGTCAACAAGCGCCTGCGATTTTCAGGACGCAGGCTTCAGTGAGCAGCAGACCCGCTTAATACCTGAAATTCTTCATCATCACACAAAATGTCCACGGTTTCAATTTCAAGCCGGAACCACGGTGCTGAATTTGGTATTGTGCCGGGATTGCGGGCGAAACGGAGCATACAGAAAATCAAATAACAGTTTTACTATTTTCTACCCCACTTCATCAATCCCAAACCCCCTAAGGCCCCTGCGGTATCGGCTACGCCATCCCATACGTCAAAACTGCGACCGGCTACACAGTAAAGTTGATAGTATTCAAGGCCAAATCCGTAAAAAACAGACAACAGGATAATCAGTAATACAGAATTGACAGATTTATTGCTCAGCAGATACCATAGCACAAAAAATCCAGTGAAGAAAGCAAAGTGAACCACCTTATCAAAATTGTCAAACAATCCAAGTTTGGGTATTTCCCTTCCGGGCATTGAACAACCAATGAATATGACTAAGGTCCACACAATGGCTAAGCAAACTGTTAGTTTTTTCCGGCTTTCAAAAAAGGAAATGAGTTGGCGCATGTTGTAAAAGTAAAAAGTCCGCTCATACCGAACGGACTTTTAATATAAATTTATGTTTAGTGTTCCGCCTCGGCGGACCTACTGCCTATTGCGTACTGCCAACTGCGTACTGTCAACTGCGTACTGTCAACTGCTCCTAAGCTCCTATCAAGGCCTTATAAGCATCTGCATCCAGCAGTTCTGAAGTATCGGCACCATCGGCGATCGTAACTTTTACCATCCAGCCTTCGCCATACGGATCAGAGTTTACAGCTTCCGGATTTGATTCTAATCCCGGATTCACTTCTGCGATCGTACCGTTTAAAGGTAAAAACAGGTCAGAAACAGTTTTAACGGCTTCTACAGTTCCAAAAATGTCGCCGGCTTTCAGCTCGTTACCCACGGTATTGATATCTACAAATACAATATCGCCTAATTCGCTTTGCGCAAAGTCTGTAACGCCTACAGTGGCTGTGTTTCCTTCAATACGTACCCATTCGTGATCGCTGGTGTATTTTAATTCTGCTGGAATGTTCATAATTAATTTTAAATTTTAAATGTTAGATGTAGAATACGGTGATTTTTTTCGCACTGTAAATATAATTTTAAAATTTAAAAATCACAATGCATAATTACAATTAAGCCTTTTCTTCCTGCGCGGCCACTTCTTCAGTGCTTACGTCATCGGCAGCAGCAGGAGCCTCTACAGTCAGTAAATCCATTCTGTTCAGGATGCCAAACCACTTGATCATTTTTTTCATATCACTCACATACACGCGGTCTTTATCATATTCGGGAAATAAAGTAGCAAAGGTTTTGGAAATGGTTTTGTTATCTGCCTTGCTTACATCCATGTTTTCTACTTCAGCTTCATGCAGTTTAAAACTCTGAAACACTTCAAACAGACGCACATTCTCACCCATCGTAAATACTTCAATACTGTCGAGCGGAGTTACATTGTGTGAACGGGCAGCCACAAATTTTGTGGTATTGTCATCCAGATTTTTCACAATTGCGCCGTCACTTTTGGTCGATAATAATTGATACAATCCGCTCAAACCCGAAATGGCAACCAGTTCATTATATTTCATACGTTTCTGCTATTTTTTTAGTGTCGCAAATTTAATTTCTATTTTAAAAATAAAAATTTGTTTTTCTGATAAAAAAGACTTTACAATTTATTGATCTTTTGTCTGTAAACCCGTCCGTCACATTCCACTTTTATCAGATATACACCGGCACTGTAGGTGACCATTGGCAGTTCGATCTCATACTGTGAGTGGTAGTGCCGGTTAAAGATGGTTTTACCTGTCATGTCGGTTATTTCAATTTGAATTTGCTGTTTCAGCTCATTGTTGAAATTGATATGCAGCACATCATTGGCCGGATTGGGATACAAGCTGATATATTCCTGTTCCTGCGACAGCATGCCGGAGCCACCGCAAGGATAAATATTTTTGGCTCCCGGAGTACCGGTACTGCAGGAGCGGTCCCAGCTTGTGGCTTTATTTAAATTGCCAACAGAATCGATCAGTTGTAATGAATAGCCGCCGCCGTTTGGTAATGTACTGTAAGGCGCGACAGATAAATAGCAAACCGATTGAAAAACCCGGCCTGTATTATCAAACAATTTCACCACGTCTTTGGTACTGCTCAAACCAAAAGAAACCGGCCCGTATGAATTGGGGACTGATGGATAAAGCGACTGAAACTTGATCAGGTCGTTGTAAACGGTTACGTAGCCATAAGGGGGTATATAGCTTCCGAAAGCAAAGGTGTATGCATTGTTATTCTTATCGGTAATTTTCCAGCCGGCCAGATTAATTGCCGCATTGGTTTTGGTATGAATTTCGATCCAGTCGCCGGCATCTGCTGTGGGTGAGGAATTATAATTGATCTCGTTGATCAAAGGATTTTCAACGCAGTTGCTAAATGCAGTGCCGGGCGAACCGCCCATGCAGCCATCAAACCAAGATGATTGCAAATTTGGATCTGCTCCCACCGAAACGAGCTCCATAGTACGGCCATGTCCATCTGCGGTACAAGGCCAGCCTGTAGAGTCGCTGTAAGTCATCGCAATAGCTGTAGAACCAATATGGGTGAATAAGCTAATCGTCTCTCCGTTATTGCTGAATTCAAAAGGGATGGGGCCCATCACATTGGTGACAGCCGGAAACTGCTGCGCAAATTTCACCATATTATTGGCAAACACCATGTAGCCATTGGCCGGTAACACCGTATTGGCCGGTACTGTATAACGCAATCCGATATGTGAATCCTGTAGTTGCCAGCCGGAGATATTCACGGCCTGATTGGTGTTGTTATGAATCTCTACCCAGTCGCCTGCACTGCGGGTGCTGTCGCTGTTATAATTCAATTCAGAAAACTCAATGGCATTGACTGGGGGCATCACCAACGGCGTGTTGCAGGTGCCCGGTAAGTTATTGTCGAGCCATAAAATACGGTCGCGGTAAAACTGCTTATAACGTTCGATCTCGCCGGCCCAGGTTACCGGAATAGGTCCGTTTTCCGGAGTACCCACATTGATACCCAGTGTTGGCCAACGCACATAATGTCTGGCCTGAGCCTGATTCAGGTAATTAGCCATCGAGTCGATATAATGAAACATACGGACCGTGTCAAGAGCGTACGCGCGCATAATCTGATAACGGCATTTAACACTGTTGGCAAATACAGGATCCTGATTCATACGCTTCCACCAGAATAAAATGGGCACATCCTGACTGCAGGGGTCGGTGGTATGAAAATAACCGGACAGATCGTTGGGAATCCAGGGGGAATATTTCAGTGCCCAGTCGAAATCCCAAACAGGACCGGCAACAATTTTTTTATTTCTGTCTTTATGAAAATACATACTTTTTTTAAATCCATCTCCGTTCAGCGCGACTTCATTGATGAGCAAATAATCGATAAATGATTTTTCGTCAATATATTTTCTGAAGCCGGTTACCGGGTTTGCAAAGTTGGCACCCAATAACGCCGTTTCAAAACTGTCGACATAACTTTTCAGATAGTTACCCTGCTGTGCAGAAATGTCATTAGGCTCGGGATAATAATATTGAAACTGCAGTGGAGTCCCCGGACAGTTAGGGTCTGTCCATTGTGAATCCCAGCCGGCAGCGCTGTAATCATGTTTAAAAATATAACCGCCGGTTACCATCGGTGGGGTGTTGTCTGCTGCGGTCAATTTTTCTACGATCACACGGTTATCGTCTACTTTGATTTTTTCACACAAAAAATACATACCCATGTACTCCCCATTAATGATTACTTCACAATGCTGGGTACGAGTCGCATATTCGCCGCTGATGCGGGCCATATCGAATGTGAACGTGTTGCGCAAAAAGGTTTTGTCGTTATAAGTTGCCTGTAGTATCCAGTCGTTTTCCTTGGGCATGCCCAGCAGCGAAACATTGGTATCATTACCCAATACACCATTGTAGGTTTCAAGTAAATAAGGTTTTTGCGGAAGACTTTGCGAATAGGCACCGCGCCCTTCAATACCGATCATACCCTGATACTGCGGCGCATCGGTCACATTATTGATCTGCCCGAAGCCATTATAAATG
>JADYYU010000162.1 GCA_020853515.1 Chitinophagaceae bacterium
CAGGCGGTGATTATACAATCAATTCCAACTGGTATAAAAGCCAGAGTCTCTCTTACGATGCCTGGGTCAACCTCACCGAACGTTACCATCCCACTACCGGACAGTTACTCAATAACAAGGTGATAGAGCAACTCCTTGATACCGAAGACCTTGACTATGCCAAATATCCATCGGCCCTGAATTCCGGTTTTTTTGATACACTGACCCGTAAGTTTGTACATGATGTCAGCTACGACCATCCCGATGGTAAGGCATATATCAGCAAACAGGCTGAATTGGCGCTGTCGGTCACTAATATAGACGGTTTGCAAAGTAAGATCATGTTTAACCAGGGGCCCGGTGCACTGCCCGGTACTGCCGGTCAAAGCAGCAGCGTTTATCTGATGAAAAGTGCAAAGGATATCGCTTATTTTAAATTGCATGCTGAAATGCCGGGTGACCCCATTGCTTATATCAAAAATAATTATGGAGCCATGCCTTTGCGTATTGCTTCGGACAAAAATGAATTGAATTTTGAAATGCTGGCTGATTGTTTAAAGGCCACCGCGGCCTTTCCGATCGGTTTTAGACCCCGGCAGCTCAACCGCTTAAAGGAGGTGATCCTTCATAATCCTTTGCTGACTGCAAACATCAATGCGAGCAATATTCCTGCGAAGGACATTGTACATACTACCTGGCATGTAGACGGTGGTGCAGTGAATAACGAACCTTTTGAACTGGCCGGTTATTTATATGAACGCCGCGGTATTCCGATGCCGAATCGGAATACGCTTAGCAATGTATCGGTATTGTCTAATCAGTATAGAGATAAACACCGGTACATATCTTCTAAATACGATATTTCTACCATTTTGATGGTGGATCCTTTTCCGACCAATGGCGACCTCGAAATCGCGTCCACTACAAAACTGACAATGCTGCAAAGTGCGCTTAAAATTCTTTCTGCACTGAGGATGCAACCCCTGGTGAAAACGCCTGAAGTGAATGATGCGGTCAGCGCAGCCAACGATTACAGCAAGTTTATGCTGGCCCCTCGACGGAAAACTTTTCACGGGAATGGCAGCCTCAAGCGTGAATACAATGGGGATGAGGCCATCGCCTGCGGACTGCTGGGGGGCTTTGGCGGATTTTTAGACAAACGTTTCCGGGAGCATGATTATGAACTGGGCCGCTTTAACTGTCAGCATTTTATGCAAAAATGGTTTGGGATAGACACCAATGCCAATCCAAAAATTGTGGATCCGGCTAGTTTCCTGATGCAGCAGTCACAGCAGCCTGACTTGGCTTATTTAAAATATACGGCACCACCTTCGGCGACCGCTCAGGCTACTGTTATCTATCCGTTTATACCAGATCTCACTATTACAAAGTCAGGTAATAAATACACAGTGAGTAAAACTCCGATGAATGGATATACGCCTTTGCACGGGCAGTCTGCCAATGCGCCGCTGTATCCGGAGTGGCCGCTGGTAAGGCATCCGCAACTACTCAGTATGCTGTCTAACCTGCGCCCATTTCTTAAAAACCGAATTACTAAGATCGCAGGACAGGTGCTGAATAACTTTATTTATTTTACGATTTTTAAATGGTTTGGTGTTGCCGGCCGCCTGATCGGTATGGCTGAAGAAAACATCAGATTTCAGTATAAAGATCGCGAGCACCTTGAGTAGTCGCTGAGGTCTTACAGGAGTTAATACCATTTCAAAATTTTATTATACAACTAAAAAAAATAAATCACTATGAAATACTTAGATATCCTCATCGGACTCATTTTTGTGTACCTGCTGCTGAGTTTGTTTTCAACCCTCATCATGGAATACATCTCTACTATAGGACGAATGCGTGCCACGTTACTGAAGGAAACCATCCGGAAAATGTTGGATCCGGCAAAAGATGATCCTGTGAATGCATTTTATAAAATGCCGCTGATCAAATTTTTTGGGGAGCGCAGGTGGGCTTTCTGGTCTAGTAAAGAGGAAGACAATCTGCCCAGTTATATCGAGCCAAAGAACTTTGCCACTACCTTGCTGCAATTTATCCTGGGGCCGGATTATAAAACAAATCCTCAAACTGCCGGCGGTATAGTTGGCATCATAAATGCGCATAAATTTATTTCAGAAAGTACGCGCGATCATTTGCTGTTGCTCATCAGTAAGACACAAGCTGGCGGCAAATCATTTTTTGATCAGTTAGAAATTGAAATTGAAAACTGGTTTAATCAAACCATGGAAAGAACAAGCACCTGGTATAAACGAAAAGTGCAGTATATACTTCTGTATGTGGGCCTGGCGGTGGCCATTGCATTTAATGCAGATACGCTGAGGATGGCCGGGCAGTTAAATCAGGATGATAAATTAAGAAATGAACTGGTAAAAAATGCCACCGATTTTGTGGCTAAGCATGATAGTCTGCCGATGCCGCAGGCTGCTCAGCAGACTGAAGTGGTCAACCTGCGTGATAGTGTAGTGGCTAATTATTTGCGAACAGCCGACCTCTCAGCTAATTTGCTGGGATGGAAGAATGATGACGGCGACTGGGAGGACTTCAAAAAATACTTCTTCCGGAAGCTGATTGGTTTTTTATTGACAGCCATCGCCATCAGTCTGGGTTCAAATTTTTGGTTTGATATGCTGAAAAAATTATTAAATATTAAAGTGCTGGCTGAAAAAAAATAATATGGTCCCGACCATAATTGTAAAAAAGTAAATTGAAAATACATGGATAACGATCAGATCAAATTAGTAGAACTGGCTGTGTTACTGGGTGGCACCGCCTGCGCACTCTATAAGTATATTTTGTACAACGAAGGCCAGGATAAGCTGCAGATCGATGTGCAGTTGAAGGTGGTGAACGCGAGCACTGATTTTTACCTGCTCGAACTGCAGGCTGAAGTCACTAACATGGGTAAAGTAAGAGCCAAAATTGCTATGAGTGATTTTACTTATACACTC
>JADYYU010000163.1 GCA_020853515.1 Chitinophagaceae bacterium
CAGCCACCAGCAGTTGTAATATCATTATACCATCCGGTAGTATCCTGAATTTTGAAGGTAATGGGTTGTGCCTGAGTTCCAACAGCCCTGAGGATTCCATTTACTTTAATCTGGTAAAACCCCTGCATGATCACCTCCACACCCGGCTGAATATTCAGCGAACCAATCGTGATATTTCCGCCCACAAGATAAGGTGAGCCTGCCATCGTCCAGGTGGCACCGCTTATATTGCCTGCCGGCACATTGGTGGCTGCAAAGCTAATTTTTGCAAAATTTAGTATCAGCAAAATCGCAATTAGTTTTTTCATCATTTTAATTATTAGTGGTTAAATGCTTTAAACAGCATATTAGTATTTAGAGATTTTTAACGTTGTTATTTTCTGCTGACCGGTCAGCACAGTCAGTACATAATTGCCGGAGGCGAAGTGGTCTAAGTAGAAGGTGGACTTCATTCCGGAAAATTGCTTTTCAAACAGTATTTTACCAAACATATCTGAAATTTGTATGTTATAATTGTCGTTCCGTTTCAATGTAATTTCAAAGCTTTCATAAAAAGGATTAGGTGCAAACCCTACTAAAATACTTTCAGGCTCAGCGATATGTTCAGGGGTTGACTTATTAGTTTCAAAAGCACCGATTTCAATATTATTACCCTGAAAGCGGCTATTTCCGGCATAATCAGTGGCGGCCATAAAAGCCCCTGCCGTATCACCTGTGTTGATGCAGGATAAAGAATTGGCTGTTAAATTGAAATTACTTTGCAGCGCATCTTCCAGATAATTACTGCTGATTGTGGGTTGTGCAAGGTAAGGATTGCTACCGGTGACATTATGTGTGGTATCGCCTATATTTGGCACTGGCAGGTTCATAGACACGGTTAAATAAAAAGGATATTCAGACCAGTTATAATCATAATTTAAAGTATTGGCACTTAAAAGCTGTACATCCATCACCGCACCTCCAAGCGTAGCCGTATTGCCAAAAAATATATTATTCTTTAGCAGTACTTTCGACTGCACCCCGATAACGTAAACTGCAGGCCCGCCGTAATAAGCGCTATTGTTGATAATATGATTGTTTACAATGTTTACCTTACAGTCGTACACATATACGCCACCACCATAATAAGCACAATAGTTATTTGCCATCACATTATTACGAACAAGATATTCCGTACTGTCGTACACTCCGCCATTGCTGGATAAATGCAATGCTCCACCGCCATCTGTGGCACCGCAGTTGCCATTCAATGTATAGTTGTTGCAGATCAGGTTGGCTTCAATAGTCGTTTTGCCGTTGCTGCAGGTGATGGCTCCCATTCTGTCTGATTCATTATGATGAATGGTGTTATTGCGAATCATATTTTTACCCCCGTCAATTTTGATGGTAGCCAGGTCATACATATTTGTGTTATGATGGAAATTGTTCAATGACAAAGTGGCCTGCCCGTTTAAGCCCCATAAAGTGCCTCCGCCATTGTTATGATGAACCTCATTGTTGCTCAGCACTGATTTACCGCCATATAAAAAAATAGACGCAACCCGTGATTTATTGTCGTGCACACGGCAATCGGTCATTTCAAATAACTGGCCGGCCGAAAGATAAACAGAAACAATTTTGCCATCACTTTGGTTGGCTGCACTTTGATTGTGAAAAAGTTCGCAATTGGAAACCTTTAAACTTCTTCCATTCACGGCCAGCGGGTTCTTTCCGTTGGCATTGCCGTTGAGACCATGTTTTGCATCCTGAATCTTACAGTAGTTTAGTGCAGATGAATCGTAAATACCAGCGAATGCCTGAAACTGAATACCACGCCAGCCTCCTGCCATTTGCAGATCGTTATACCAGCCTGTGGTATCATTCATTTTAAATTGAACCGGCGCTGCCTGAGTTCCTGTTGCAATGAGTGTACCCTCTACATTCAGATTAAAAAAACCCTGAAAAATAACTTCCACACCGGGATGAATCCGCAGGGTTGCACCACCGGGAACATTTAAATTATTGGTTACCAAATAAGGAGAACCCGCAAGAGTCCAGGTACCGGAAACATTGCCGCTTACATTGGTCGAAGCAAATAATCTGACAGGGAACACAGCTAATAACAGTATAAAAATTCTTTTCATCAAAATCAAGACGTTTAATATGCAATATTAGTTTAAATTAAGCTTCCTTTTTTTCACTTAAGATTGTTTCTGACTGTTTAAACTGTTTTATATACTTTTGCATGTAAATTATTTCCATATGAATACCATTACCCTGGAAAATCCTGCCCCACAGGTCAGCACCGACTTTATGCCTTTACTTGGCACCGATTATGTAGAACTGTATGTGGGCAATGCCAAGCAGGCCGCTCACTATTACAAAACGGCCTTTGGGTTTCAGTCGCTTGCGTATGCAGGACCGGAAACCGGCGTCCGCGACCGTGCTTCATATGTGCTGATACAGGAAAAGATGCGACTGGTATTGACCTCTCCTATGCATTCAGACCACCCGATTGCCGAACATCACAAAAAACACGGCGACGGTGTGAAAGTACTGGCGCTATGGGTAGATGATGCGTACAAAGCTTATGAAGAAGCCACACGCAGAGGCGGCAAATCCTATATGGAACCTACTACCTTGACCGATGAAAAAGGAGAAGTGAAACTGGCGGGTATTCATACGTACGGCGAGGTGGTGCATATTTTTGTGGAAAGAAAAAATTATCAGGGTATTTTCATGCCGGGCTTTGTGAAATGGGAAAGCGATTACAATCCCAAGCCCAGCGGTTTGAAATATGTAGATCACTGCGTAGGCAATGTGGGCTGGAATCAGATGAACCCCTGGGTGAAGTTTTATGAGGATGTATTAGGGTTCAGGAATATCCTGAGCTTTGACGATAAGGATATCTCTACGGAATACAGTGCGCTGATGAGCAAGGTAATGAGTAATGGCAATGGATACGTCAAATTTCCGATCAATGAGCCGGCTGAAGGCAAAAAGAAAAGTCAGGTGGAAGAATACCTTGATTTTTACGAAGGTGAAGGTGTGCAGCATATCGCAGTGGCAACCAATAATATTATTGAAACTGTCACAGATTTGAAAAGCCGCGGTGTAGAGTTTTTAAAAATTCCGGCATCCTATTATGCAACGGTCCTCGAACGGGTAGGTCAGATCGATGAAGACCTTAAGCCCCTGAGCGAACTCGGCATTTTGATCGACCGGGATGATGAAGGTTACTTACTGCAAATATTTACCAAACCTGTAGAAGATCGGCCAACCATGTTTTTCGAAATTATACAACGCAAAGGTGCCAGGAGTTTTGGCAAAGGAAACTTCAAGGCTTTGTTTGAAGCACTTGAGTTAGAGCAGGCAAACAGGGGCAATTTATAGTATTTAAAAAAAACTGTGTATAATCCTGAGTGTTGATTTTCCAAAATGAAGAATCTTGTGATTGATCTCAGGAAAGAAGATTTTTAAGTTTAGCATTCGCAGTAACAAAGAGTATGATATCCTCGGTCAGTTGTACATTCATCGATCTATTCGTCATCATCACTCCTGCCTAAACTGAATACGCTGCTGCTAATACCAATCCGAATTCCGTACACCGGGTTTTTAAAATTGGTGTAACCGGCCACCCCATCAACGCGCATAAAGCGGAGCAATTTATATCCGATATTTTCGAGGCCAACAGATGCTTCCACATAATTATTGTTGCGGTTTACATAATAGGTATTCGTAGAAGCCACCAGGTACCATTTCAATCGTCTGAACAAGGGGATCCTGTTGGTAAGCATACCCAGAA
>JADYYU010000164.1 GCA_020853515.1 Chitinophagaceae bacterium
CACTCATGCAGATCACCTTTTGCAGAGAAAAAAGTATGCAGCAGATTCTGGAAGTTTTGAAACTAAATGGGATCAAAGTAGTTTCGAGTGATCTGAAAGCGGAAAAGTCATTGCTTGATATGGACTTCAGTGCACCGTGTTGCATTGTGATGGGGTCGGAAGACAAAGGCATTTCGCGCGAAACGCTGAAGTCGTGCGACGAAACTTTTATCATCCCGATGAAAGGTAATTTCGATAGTCTCAATGTATCTGTGGCTGCAGGTATTATTTGCTTTGAAGCCATGAAGCAGCGAGGCTTGTAAGGCATTTTCATTTTTTATCTCGCCAGTACCGTCCTGAATTGTTCTAACAGTGCAATTTCATTGCGTTTCAGTTCGAGCAGGGAAGTCTGCAAGATCATTTCTTCTTCCAGATTATCATGCGTGATCTTCAGTTCATCCATGAGTTCCATATAAGTGGCTTTTATTTTTCGCAGTAAAAAATAGATCACCGTATTGTCTACTTCCTGCATATACACGGCCTCCCGGCTAGGTGTCTTGATCTGATGTTTCACTTCCCAGTTTTCGCTGAGTTCGTACGGAAAGTACAAGGCTTCGATGGCTGCACTCCTGATCATTTCATCATCATGATAGGTAAAAGTTTTGATGTCGGGATATTGCAGTGAGCGGTCGAGCAACTGATAATACTCGTGATACGTTTTTTGCCAGAGGATATTGACAAAGTCGGCATCACCCACTTTAAGTCTGATATAATCAGCAATACTCACATGTTCGTCATAGGGTCTGCTTCCATATTCGAGCAGAATTTTGATCAGTCCTTTTTCCTGCAGATAATCTTTTTTCAGTAAGTGATCGCTGATATCCTGGGTATGGATACTTTCGGCGTTGGCCTGCTGCTCCAGATCTTTGGCTTCAGCGGCGGGAATCTGCTCACGCTTCACCACCTTTTCGCGGATCTTTTTATTGACCAGTGATATCAGGCCTTCTTCTTCGATTTGCAACAATTGCGCACAACGTCTGATATAATCCTGTTGTTTACTGAAATCCTCCAGGCGGTTGATCTTCGACAGGGTTTCTGCGATCTCATTGATGAGGATGGTCTTTTTTACCGTATCATTCTGTGCCTCTTTAAGCGAGACTTCCAGTTTGAAAACGATGATATCTTTTTTGTTTTTGGCAATGAATTCATTGAATTTTTCTAGACCTACACTTTGCACATAACTGTCAGGATCATGATTGTCGGGCAATAGTACTACATGCACATTCATGCCCTGCTCAATAGCCATGTCTAGTCCACGTAAAGCAGCCTTAATGCCCGCTGCATCGCCATCGTACAGAATGGTGAGGTTGCCAGTAAAGCGTTTGATCAGTTTAAGTTGCTCTTCTGTGAGTGAGGTTCCGCTGCTGGCCACAACGTTTTCGATACCGGTCTGATGTAGTGAAATGACATCCGTATAACCTTCAACAAGCAGGCATTCATTTAATTTGCTCAGGGCATTTTTTGCAAAGTAAAGTCCGTAAAGGGTCCTGCTTTTTGAGTAGATCTCATTCTCAGGCGTGTTGATGTATTTGGGCGATTTTTCGTTGCTCTTCAGAATACGGGCACCAAAACCAATCACCCGACCGCTTTGATTATGAATAGGAAACGTGACCCTGCCGGCATAGATGGCACCCAACTGATTGTTCCGTTCATATACGAGTCCGGCTTTGATCAGCAGGTCTTTCTGATAACCTTTTTCCAGTGCTTTAGCCGGAAGGTCTTCCCGGGCTTCGGGACAGTAACCTAATTGAAATTTTTCGATGGTTTCTTTTCTGAATCCGCGTTCGCGAAAGTAGGAGAGTCCGATGGCTTCCCCTTCCGTAGTGGTCAGATTTTCCTGAAAGTAAGCAGTGGCAAAGTTGTTAACGATCCGCAGACTTTCTTCTACCAGTCGCTGTTCTTTTTCTGCATTGCTTTGCTGCGTTTCCTCAATTTCGATGTGGTATCTTTTTGCCAGCCAGGTGATGGCTTCTGGATAGCTCAGCTTTTCGTGCTCCTGTACAAAGGTGATCACATTGCCGGCCTTGCCGCAGCCAAAACATTTGTAGATTCCTTTGGATGCAGATACTGTAAATGAGGGTGTTTTTTCGTTGTGAAAAGGGCAATTTCCCAGATAGTTGGCACCCCGCTTTTTTAATTTTATAAAACTGCCTACTACATCCAGCAGGTCTGCCGCATCATTTACTTTTTGTATGGTACTTCTCGAGATCACGCTGTAAATGTACTATGAAGAATTTTAGCGGTAAATAATAAAAAGACAGAAATGCAGTCGCAGGAAGAAATAAACAAACGAAAGTTAGCCTTATTGTTCATAAAACAGGACTCCAATTGCCTGAAGTACAATTAAAATAAATTGCGGTAAATAAGCAGCTTGCTGGCAGATTATGCGTTTTGCAACACTTTCGGTGCAGCGCTCAAAATTTCGTCATTAGCCTGTGCAGCATACTTTTCAAAATTTTTCACGAACATAGCAGCAAGGTCGTACGCTTTTTTAGTGTACTCATCCTTGTCGGCCCAGGTACTTTCAGGAATCAGTAATTCGGAAGGTACACCCGGACAGGTAGCCGGCATATCAAATCCAAATACACTGTGTGCCTGATATTCTACCTGATCAAGTTCACCGTTCATGGCTGCTGTGATCATGGCACGGGTATAGCTTAATTTCATTCTGCTGCCAACGCCGTAAGGACCGCCGCTCCAGCCTGTGTTGATGAGCCATACTTTTACATCTGGATGCTGTTCGAGTTTTTTACCCAGTAACTCAGCATATTTTGTAGGATGCAATGGCAGAAAAGCACGGCCAAAACAAGCACTGAAAGTAGCCTGTGGTTCTGTTACACCCACGTCTGTACCGGCCACTTTTGCAGTGTAACCGCTAATGAAATTGTACATAGCCTGTCCTTTGCTCAAACGGGAGATCGGAGGTAAAATGCCGTATGCATCGCAAGTCAGGAAGAATATATTTTTTGGATCGCCGCCGATGCTAGGATTTTTGGCATTGGAAATATGATCGATCGGGTAGGCCACACGGGTGTTTTCAGTAATGCTGCCATCGGCAAAATTTACTTCATTGCCGCCTGCCAGATAAGTAGTATTTTCAACAAGTGCATTTGGCTTGATCGCATTGTAGATCTGTGGTTCTTTTTCTTCAGTAAGGTCGATACATTTAGCGTAGCACCCCCCTTCGAAGTTAAATACCGAACCATCATCCCATCCATGCTCATCATCGCCGATCAGTTGTCGTGCCGGGTCAGCACTTAAAGTTGTTTTACCGGTACCGCTCAATCCGAAAAACAGGGCTACGTCGCCGTCTTTTCCTTCGTTGGCAGAACAGTGCATGCTTAGCACACCTTTGTTATGTGGCAGGATATAATTTAAAACACCAAAAATACCTTTTTTCATTTCACCCGTATAAGCGCTGCCGCCGATCAGGATCATTTTTTTTGTGAAATTTACGACCGTGAAGTTGGCTTGTCTTGTACCATGTACTTCAGGATTGGCTTCAAAGCCCGGAGCCTGAATGATGGTCCACTCTGCAGTCTGGGTTTTAATTTCGTCTTCAGTAGGACGTAAAAACAGATCGTAACAGAATAAATTTGCCCATGGATATTCGTTGATCACACGGATATTCAAGCGGTGTTTAGGATCGGCACAGGCGTAAGAATCTCTTACCCAAATTTCCTTGCCGGATAAATAGGCCGTAATATCATTATAAATAGCGTCAAAATGCTCAGGAGAAATGGCGATATTGATGTCACTCCAGTCTACACTGTTTTCTGTAACGGCATCACGCACGGTCAGCTTATCTTTCGGCGATCGTCCGGTAAATTTGCCGGTATTCACTGCCAGCGCGCCTGTGCTGGTGATAGTGCCCTGGTTGAGTTCCACTGTTTTTTGGGTTAACGCTTCCGGCGATAAATTCCAGTGAACGATAGAAGGATTGATACCTAATTCTGATAAGTTAGAAGCTGGGTTCTTGATTCCTGATTCTTGCATTTTTTATTAAAATTTTTTTGAAGTTGCAAAGATACGCGCGCTAACAACATTATTGCAAATTCAACTTCATAATTTGTTAACATAGGATTATTAATTTTTATAAAATAGATGTTACAACATATATTATTTTAACCTACATTTGCAAAAAAATTAATATATATGAAAAAAACAATTTTATCATTGGCTATCATAGCCATGTTGGCATCATGCCAATCAGGTCCTGAGGGCGAAACAGCTAAGACGGCCGACAAACAAGAAGCTTCTGCCGGAGCAGGCATTACTTATACTGTGGACAAAGCAAACAGTAAAGTAACTTTTATAGGTACCAAACCAGTAGGAACGCATACAGGAGATCTGATGCTGACCGATGGCAACCTGACTGTAAACGAAGGCAATATTACGGCCGGTAAATTTACGATCGATATGAATTCTATGACCATTACAGATGCCGGTATGGATGCAGAAACCAATGGTAAACTCAAAGGTCATTTGTTATCTCCTGACTTTTTTGATGCTGCAAAATACAGCACTGCAAAATTTGAAA
>JADYYU010000165.1 GCA_020853515.1 Chitinophagaceae bacterium
CAAACACATTCTATACGATCGATTAACAAGGTTTGCCGCTCGATCAGTTAAAAACAGATACTTGTTGCATGACCACCTAATTCGTTGTAATTTTACAATAGGATGATTGGACCAAAAACCATCCAGAGACCATAACACCATGCTGACCATTGATAATTATTTAGACAAGCACTATATCCACAGAAGTAACTGGTTGCGGGCGGCTGTACTGGGAGCCAACGACGGTATCATTTCTATTTCGAGTCTGGCTATCGGAGTAGCAGCAGCCAGTGCTGACAGACCGCCCATTGTGCTGGCTGCAGTAGCTGGACTGGTTGCCGGTGCCTTGTCGATGGCTGCGGGCGAATATGTGTCTGTAAGTTCGCAAACCGATACCGAAAAAGCTGACATAGAAAGAGAACAGCAGGAGTTGCTTGAAATGCCCGAAGAAGAACTGGGTATCTTAGCGCAGATCTACGAACGACGGGGACTCAAAAAAGAAACTGCAATGCAGGTAGCTCTTGAACTCACCGAGAAAGATGCTTTACAAGCCCACGTTCGTGACGAACTCGGAATTAATGATATAACACAGGCCAACCCGATACAGGCAGCATTAGCCTCAGGTGCATCCTTTACAGTAGGTGGTTTACTGCCGGTATTGGTGGTGTTATTTGCCCCTATTAAAGGCATGGAATATTGGCTGTACGGCTTTACAATTTTATTTCTGATTATGCTGGGTATCCTCTCTGCTAAAACCGGTGGCTCGGATATACTGAAGGCCATCATCCGCATCGCTATCTGGGGCAGCATCGCCATGGGCTTGTCGGCCCTGGTAGGATATCTTTTTGGCGTAAAAGTCTGAGGCCTTCTCCAGAATTTCAAAGTGTGAATACCGCATAGATTCAATCCAGATTTTGACCTTCGCTTTCTAAACAGCATTTCCTCCATACGGTGAAGCAAATTCTCTGCATTCATTTTCAGAACCTACCACTGGGGTAACAATTTTAAAGTCTGTTAATACACGCAACGACCTGTCCCGGAAAATATTCAGACAGACATTCAACAGTAACTGCAAAATCCAATTTTAATGAACCACACTTTTGTAGCACAGATGTATTGTCTTTCCGGCAAAGTACAAGTTCGGCTCTTGATTGTTCACCATTGCCCAGTCAGGGCGGGCAATGACATCAGAGGTAATAAATGTACACTGCACCTGAAGCTTATCAAACTGCCGGCTTTCCATGTTAAATACATCTCCACCACCTCTAGTCCGCCAGCTACTAAGCAGGCATCTGTTGATGTAAATACGTTCCCCGTTTTTTTTATATTGACTGATAAAGAATGGATTTGCCATCAGGTGAAACCAGGGCCGTGGCGCTTTTTAAGATTTGATCCTGCTCTGAATTGTAACACTTGTACATCATAAAAATCAATAAAATCACCTATAAATTACGCACAAGAAAGCGGCTGGCTCATTACATAAAAATCCGGGCGAAGCCAGACAGGAATGTAAATTGAATCAAATTATTTAAATGACATATAATCAAAGCCGGAATCATCAGCATAGTAACTTTTGTTTGAACCAGATTTAGCAGGCAGTAAATAAAAACAGGCTGCATTCCTAATTTCAGCCCGAATGCAATTTTTTAAAACAATCACTCAAACAGACAAATTATTTCTCTATATTTAGCCTCGAAAAAAAATACCGGCTTTATTTCAACCGGCAAAAATTTAAACTTTTAAACACCAAAACTCATTATGTTCCCTTCAGATTTAGAAATTGCACAAAGTGCCACTATTCAACATATTAAAACCATTGCTGCAAAAATCGGCATTACCGAAGATGACCTGCAGTATTATGGAAAAAATAAAGCAAAGTTGCCACTTGACCTGATCGATGAAGAAAAAATCAAAAAAGCAAAACTGATCCTCGTATCGGCAATCAATCCTACACCAGCCGGTGAAGGTAAGACCACCGTTTCGATCGGACTGAACGAAGGGTTGAATAAAATTGGCAAAAAGGCCGTGGTCGTATTACGTGAACCCAGCCTGGGACCTGTTTTTGGTATTAAAGGTGGGGCCGCCGGCGGAGGTTATTCGCAGGTTATTCCGATGGAAGATATCAATCTGCATTTTACCGGAGACTTTGCTGCAATTGAAAAAGCGAACAATCTGCTGGCTGCACTTATAGATAATAATTTACAAAATAAAGAAGGCAATCTGAACATTGATCCACGTACCATTAAATGGAAACGTGTGATGGATATGAATGACCGTTCGCTCCGGCAGATTACGATCGGACTGGGCGGCACTACCAATGGTATTCCTCGTGAAGACGGATTTAATATCACGCCTGCTTCTGAGGTGATGGCCATCCTTTGCATGAGTAAAGACATAGATGATCTGAAACAGCGTCTGGGAAATATTTTTGTAGGATTTACCTTTGGCAAAAAACCGATTTTCGCGCGCGACCTGCGGGCTGAAGGCGCGATGGCCTTATTATTAAAGGATGCGATCAAACCTAACCTGGTACAAACCCTTGAAGGCAATCCTGCAATTTTACATGGAGGTCCGTTTGCAAATATTGCCCAGGGCACCAACACGATCCTGGCAACCAAAATGGGATTATCACTTGGCGATTATGTGGTAACCGAAGCCGGATTCGGAGCCGATCTGGGTGCAGAGAAATTTATGAATATCAAATGCGGTTACGGCAACCTGAAACCGGACGCGATCGTACTGGTGGCTACGATCAGAGCATTACGCCATCACGGTGGGGCTAAAAAAGAAGAATACAATACCGCCAGTATAGACAGAGTGATCAAGGGATTTCAAAATCTTGAAAAACATATTGAAAATTGCAAAAAATTTGGGATCACTCCGGTGGTGGCACTTAACCATTTTCCGGCAGACAGTGCCGAAGAACTGGAGTATGTGCAAACTCATTGTGCACAGTTAGGTGTAAAAGCGATCGTATCTTATGGTTTTGCCAAAGGCGGCGATGGCACACAGGAACTGGCTCAGGCTGTATGTGATGTGATCGATGAAGGTAAAAATAATTTCAAGCCATTGTACGACTGGAACATGAGTGTGGAAGATAAGATCAACCGGATTGCCACCGAAATTTATGGCGCCGATGGTGTTGAGTACTCATCAAAAGCAAGAACACAGTTGAAAATGATACTGACTTTGGGCTACGACAAATTACCGATCTGCATGGCCAAAACTCAAAAATCATTGTCTGATAAAGAAACCGTAGTTGGACGTCCAAAAGGATTTACCATCAATGTGCGCGAGTTTGAATTTGCAGCAGGTGCCGGCTTCATCATACCCATTTTAGGTGATATGATGCGTATGCCCGGATTGCCTGCAGTGCCGGCATCAGAACATATGGATATTGATAACAATGGCAAAATCAGCGGATTGAGTTAGGTAGAGGATTCCGTAAGATATTTTTTGCATCACCAACAGCAGGCATTGCCTTTGTTTTTGTTCCATTGTTTGAAATTTATAACGAGCCTTTTTATTTCAGAGATG
>JADYYU010000166.1 GCA_020853515.1 Chitinophagaceae bacterium
CTATGTTTCTAATTTTTCGAGATACAATGATAGTGAAATGATTTCATCTACACAATTTTTTTTCATTTTTTTTATAAAAGTGCAGGTTCAATGCTATTTTTTTGTGTTTCATCTTAATTATCTTAAAAAAAATTGCAACTGTGAAAATTATATTTATATCTTTATGAACGAATTAACAAAATAATTGACATTCTGTCGTTTAAACATTTGTTCAAAAATATTAATCATCAATTAAAAAATTTATTACCATGGGTGATTCTAACAGACGTGAATTTTTAACCAATTTACTTCCAGAAAAATCAAAAAAGGAAGCAAAGTACGATATCACTAAAGATGAGATCTTTTTAAAATATTCAAATAAATCTTTGCCGCTTAATCTGAAAAAATCAAGAGCCGGCCTATCACAATATACCGGTGCATGGACAGACAAGCAAAAAATTCATTTGCTGCGACGCACTATGTTTGGTGTGAAGCCCGCTGATCTGGCCTCTCTGGGAGCGCTCACTATGAGTCAGGCGGTAGACCTCATCATTAATGCCACACCGGCAGCACCAGCACCACCGGTAAATTACTACGAATCGATGTATCCTGATCCCACCGGAGTACCTCTGGGCTCAACCTGGGTAAACGCGCCCTATGGTGACGGCACTGTTAATTACTACAGATATGTTTCTACCCGTGCCTGGTGGATGAAAAACATTCTGACACAAACCATGAGTATACAGGAAAAGATGCTGATGTTCTGGCATAACCACTTTGTGTGCGAAGACAGTGTAGTGGGTGATGCAAGACTGCAGTACAAGTATATTACCATGCTGCGTACCAACTGTCTGGGTAATTTTAAAACCTTTGTAAAAGAAGTGACCAAAGACCCGATGATGCTGTATTACCTCAACGGACATTACAATATCAAAAATTCGCCTGATGAAAATTACGCGCGGGAATTGCAGGAACTGTTTACTATGGGTAAAGGTGCTAATATGTGGACCGAAGACGATGTGAAAGCTGCCGCAAAAGTAATTACCGGATTCAGAGCCGATACTGTCAATCTGACTTATACCTTTGACCCCACCAAACATGAAACTGCCAACAAGCAATTTTCGGCATTCTATAATAATACAGTGATCACCGGACAAGCCGGTGCAGCCGGTGAAAATGAACTGGACGATCTGCTGAACATGATTTTTGCTCAAAGTCAAACTGCTGCCAAACATCTGTGCAGAAAATTATATCGTTTCTTTATTTATTACGACATCGACGCCAATATCGAATCAACGATCATTGCCGGCATGGCCACCACGCTGATCAATAATAACTGGAATATAAAACCCGTACTGCTCGAACTTTTTAAAAGCGACCACTTTTATGACACGATCAGCATGGATTGCCTGATCGCCAATCCCGTAGATTACTACATGGGCATGAGCAGGGCTCTGGGTGTAACAGTGCCGGTGGCAGCAGGCATCATTGACGAAAATCTGGCCTATAATACCTTTGCCTATTTAGCCGAAATAGCAGGCATGGATGCGGGTAACCCGCCGAGTGTATCGGGCTGGCCAGCTTATTATCAAACTCCGCAGTATCATGAAATGTGGATCAATTCTGATACCTTACCTAAAAGGATGAAATATACGGATGCCTTTTTTACCAACGGTGGCATCTATGTAAGCGGTACATATAGTATCAAATGCGATGTACTGGCCTTTGCGCAGAATATGTCTAACGCTTATGACCCGGATGCACTGGTAAGCGATAGTGTAAAATATCTGCTGGCGATCGGACTGACACAATCAACCCGTGATATCTACAAAAACATTTTAACCAATAACAATGCAAATGCATACTGGACGCAGGCCTGGACAGATTATATCAATAATCCCGGCAATGTAACGTATGAAAACATTGTAAAAAGCAGATTAAGACTGATGCTTACTAAATTGCTGCAAATGGCAGAACATCACTTAAGCTAAAAGAGCATTAGAAAATTAACACTTTTAAAAAAAACTTAAACTTCAAAACATGAAGAGAAGAGATTTCCTAAAAATGAGTACTATGGCCACGTTGGCGTACTCAATCAACGGCAACCCCATACATGCCTATGGCGAAGATCATTTGCTGTCTATGATCGCCAAAACACGGGGCAACAATGACAATATACTGGTGCTGATACAAATGAGCGGTGGCAATGATGGATTAAATACCATTATTCCCCTTGACAAATATAGTGAGTTGAGTAATGCACGGGCCAATATTCTGATCAATCAGGCAGATGTATTGCCATTGAGCGGGCAGATCAATACAGGCTTTCATCCGGCGATGACCGGCCTGCAGGATATTTTTAACACTGGCCGAATGAATATTGTGCAGGGTGTCAGTTACCCCGATCCGAATTTTTCACATTTCAGATCTACCGACATCATGTTTTCGGCTTCTGATTCCAATGTAGACGTCGACACAGGCTGGGTAGGTCGCTACCTGGATTTTCGCTTTCCCGGTGCACCTTTGAACTATCCTGACCCGAATGTATTTATGGATCCGCTGTCTATTCAGATTGGGTCCTCAATTTCTTCCTTATTTTCGGGTGCCAACGGCTTAAACGGACTGGCCGTTTCGAGCATTGATAGTTTTTATCAGATCGTGAGCGGCACGGTAGACCCTGCACCGGCAACACCTGCCGGCCATGAGTTGACTTATGTACGCTTTATAGCCCAGCAAACACAGTCGTATACACAAGTACTTCAAAATGCAGCCAACTTACAGCCAACGAATCTGGCTCCTTATCCGGCCAATAACAGTCTGGCAAGCCAACTGGCTATCGTTGCCCGGCTGATCGGTGGCGGATTAAAAACACCGGTCTATATGGTAAATATTGGTGGCTTTGACACCCATGACAATCAGGTTGATGCGGTGGATCATAAAATTGGTGATCATGCCAGCAGGCTTACCAAATTATCTGAAGCCATTGCTGCATTTCAGGCCGATATTACCCTGATGGGCAAGCAGGATAAAGTAACAGGCTGCACCGTATCTGAATTTGGCCGCAGGGTTAAATCAAATGCGAGTGTAGGAACTGATCATGGAGCCGGGGCACCTATGATGGTATTTGGCACCAAGGTAAATCCTACTGTGATCGGCAGCAGTCCGAATTTACCGGCGAATGCAACAGCCAGCGATAATGTACCGATGCAGCACGATTTCCGTCAGGTATTTGGCACTATACTGGTTGACTGGTTTGGACTGAGTCTGACCAATGCGCAGACTATTTTGAACGGCAATCCGTTTACCATGTTGCCGATCTTTAAATATGCTGTGGGTACCAACGAATCACCAGTCCGGTCAACGCAACTATCGCTGGAGCAAAACTATCCGAATCCTTTCAGATCGCATACCACCATACGCTTTACAACCAGCGGTGGTATGGTGCAGATATTACTTTATGATCAGGTGGGCAAAATGCTGAAAGTGCTGTACGAAAATGAAGTTCCTGCAGGCACTTTTGATGTTGGTGTAGACCGTGATGCCTTGCCTGCCGGCATTTACTATTATCAAATGCATGTCAGCAATCAGACACTTACACAGAAGATGGTGGTGGTGAATTAAGTAATAGTTTAATTCACTTTGCCGGCATGTGCAACTATTGCCACTCTTCAATCACAATACATTCAAAGGTGACGGTTTAAAAAGCTAGTCACCTTTTTTAATACATCAGATGATGTCATTGACCTACCTGAAACCCTATTTTTCAAGTAAGTAATTATCCTGCCATCATCCATTCCGCGTACTTCAGATCGATCGGAGTGGTAATTTTAATGTTCTCCCTTAAGCCTTCTACCAGCTTTATTCTATGTCCTGCCGCTTCCAGTACGGATGCGTCGTCGGTAAAAGCCTCGATAGAGGGCTGCTCATAGGCTTTCTTTATATTAGCAATGTCAAAAACCTGGGGCGTTTGAATCGCTCTGTAGTCATCACGCCTCACTGTCACATTTTCATCGCCTTGCACCTTGCGCAAACTATCCAGAACTTCAATACAGGGAATCGCATTGCCTTTTATCAAAGCCTCTTCCTGTAATTGCATTAAAAAGTTTTTACTGATAAACGGTCGCACGGCATCATGAATAAAAACGATCCCCTGATCACCGATGGCGGCCAGGCCATTTTTCACCGACTCAAAGCGGGTGGCACCCCCTGTGACAACCCTGACCTGACTGCTGCCTTCGAAACAGCCTGTCAGATCTTCATGCCTGAAAGGACAAGCGGGCGCCACTACCAGTATGACTTCTATATCCCTGAATGTCTGCAGAAAAACCTGTGTGGCATAGTAATAGAGCGGTTTACCAGCCAGTGGTAAAAACTGCTTGGGCAGTTCGGATTGCATTCTTGTACCGGAGCCGGCTGCCACAATGATGGCATACATTTTCATAAATCAAAAGTATGAAAGATTTTAATAAATAGCTATTTCTGCCACAATTTGAAGTATTATTTCTAAATTCGCACGTTTTCAAACAGCACAAACTTATGTCAAAAATAAAATTTGCAGTTATCGGATGTGGTCATATCGGTAAACGTCATGCAGAAATGATCAGCAGAAATGAAGAATCAGAA
>JADYYU010000167.1 GCA_020853515.1 Chitinophagaceae bacterium
AGGTATTAATTTTCCAGGTCATGGGTTTAAGCCCTTTTCGAAGTGCAAGTCTACCGTTAAATTGTGTAAGAAAATATAAAGATAGAATATCTATTATGAGCATAATATTTGAACAAATATAGCGGCGAAAGTAAATATTTTTTTACTATTGCAGCGACTAATTTTTATAAGTGTATGCTGCCTGCCGATGTAACTGATCTACTGCCTCAAAAAACTCCGTTCAAAATGGTTGATTTGTTGCATTTTTCCAATGAAACAAAAATTGAAACCACTTTTAAGGTGAATCCGGATAACCCTTTAGTTTGCGATGGCTTTTTTACTGAAGGCGGTATGATTGAAAATATGGCCCAAAGTGCCGCAGCAGGCACCGGTTATTATTTTTCGCAGCAGCAAAAAGATATTCCGATCGGTTATATCGGGGCCGTAAAAAATGTAAAGATCAGCAGATTGCCCGCAAGTGCAGAGGTCATCAGAACTGAACTCATTACACTCAACAGAATCGGCGATGCCACCATAGTGGCCGGTAAAATATTTTCAGGCAAAGAATTATTAGGTTGTTGCGAATTGACTATTTTTGTGCAACCATCTTAAAGGTAATTAAACATGAAGCATTTTTTATCCGGCAGCATCGTATTGCTTTTCTTAATCACTTCACTTCAATTAAAGGCACAATTTACTAAAGCTGATATTTTTAAGTCGTCCGTCGATATAACCTGGTTAGGGGTTGACTATTCTGAAGTAAAATTCATTGGTCCCGCCACCGGCTGGGGCGATGAAGGCACCAAAACACCCACCGAAATGCGTGATAAGTATTTTCCGGCCTGGAATGAATTGATGGTGAAAGAAGCCAAGGTATTTAAGATCGCCGAAGCAGTCAGCAGGGCGGAAGTTAATTTTGCCGTTGACGTCACTGCTGATGCCAATGCTAAAATGAATAAGAAAGAAATTTTCTCTGAAAATATCGGCGACTTTCAATTGGTAAGCGAAGCCGATGTGCAAAGCATGATCAAAAATTACAATTTTAAAGGTAAGACCGGTATTGGTTTTTTGCTGATTGCGGAAGGTATGAGCAAGGGCCGCGAAGAAGCCAGTTATTGGGTGACCTTTGTAGATATGAAAAGTAAAAAAGTACTGCTTACGCAAAGAATGCTGGGGAAGGCCAGTGGTATCGGATTCAGAAATTATTGGGCCAATACCGTTAAAAATATCTTGAAGGCGATGAAAAAGGACTTTAAAAACTGGGAGTAATTATTTGAAGCAGGATCTCTCAACTTATATTATTGATACTTCATTTATCAGCCCGCTGGGTTTAAATACAAATGAAAACTTTGCTGCGTTGCTTTGCAAACAATCGGGCATCAGGCTACTTGAGGAAGATCGCTTTTTTCATGCACCCATATTGGCCTCTGTAACAGATGACCTCATCATTGAAGAACTGAAGGCAGCCAATCATACCCAAACTCGTTTCGATACGCTACTGATGGCCTGTGTCGCTGATATACTTGAAAAAAAAGCGGTCGATTTTTCATCGGCCACTGTGTTGATCATTTTGTCAACTACCAAAGGAAATGTTGAATTGCTGGAAGAAGATTTGAACCATAAACACGCAACACTCACAGCATCTGCCACTTTACTGCAACAATTTACCCAAAATCCTAATCCCGTACTGATTGTGTCAAATGCTTGTATATCGGGTGTTTCGGCCAGCATTGCGGCGAAGCGCTACCTCGACAGCGGAAGGTATCAACATGTGCTGGTGCTGGGTTGTGACGCCATATCACGTTTTGTTTTGTCGGGGTTCAGTTCGTTCAAGGCTGTCTCGAAAAATGGCTGCAGACCTTTTGACAGCCAAAGAGACGGAGTTGTACTGGGCGAAGCAGCCGGTGCTATTTTATACAGTAACAGTATTTGCTCGGCCATAACAATGCAGGGTGGTTTTATTTCAAATGATGCCAATCATATTTCAGGCCCTTCACGAACCGGCGACGAACTGGCTTATTGCATCCAGCAAACTTTACATCTAAACAAGGTCGATTTAGCCGACATTGACTTTATTTCTGCCCACGGCACAGCCACGCTTTACAACGACGAGATGGAGTCGAAAGCCATTGCAACAGCCGGTTTGGGGGCAGTCCCCGTGTTTAGCGTAAAAGCCCATTTGGGTCACACTTTAGGAGCCTCCGGAGTCGTTGAAACCATCATCAGCGCCGAATGCCTGAAAAGAAATCTGATCTTGCCCAGTCTGGGTTATGAAGAATCGGGTGTGAGTGTACCTATTGCTGTGAACAAAAATTTGATTGAAAAGGAAATTAATTTTGCTTTGAAAACCACCTCCGGCTTTGGCGGCTGCAATGCAGCGCTGCTTTTACAGAAAAAATAAATGTCTGTTATTAAACAGATCTTTTTTTCTCGATCAGCCAGGCAAAAAACAGCATCACTAAACTGGAACCGCAAAGCATAGCACAGGGCAATAAAATATCCTCCATTTGACCTTGTCGCAACAGCACATTATTGATCCCTTCAAGCCCCCATCGCATAGGCGATAAGAATGACACTTTTTTCAAAACGGCCGGCAGTACTTCTACTGGCACCCACACACCGCCGACAGCAGAAAGGATCACCACAGAAATAGCAGCCACCGGCAAAGCCTGGTGACTTGAATTAAACAAGATACCTACTAAAATACCATACGAAGTAGCACAACACGAAATAGCGAAAACCAGCATCAAAAGCAGGACAGGCGCATCATTTAATTGCATGGCATCCAGGCCGATCATAGGCATTATAAAAATACCTACCAGCATCATCAAATAAAACTGAATAATACCCAGCAATACAAAGAAAAATAATTTACCAATGAGAATATGTGCAAAATGTCCGGGAATCAGTTTTAAACGGGTCCAGCTTCCGCCCAATCTTTCGGCGATGATACTTTCAGATATAATGATCGTCATAAAAAACATTCCGAAGATGGCCCATGCAGGAACATTGTGCTGCACTGAATTCATTCTGCTGCTGATGACAGTCTGTTGCTGCGACGATACTTCCCGGATTCCAACCTGATGCAGCAACTTTTCAAAATCAAAAGTGGTGTCTTCACCTGCTACCGGGCTCAATGCAGCTATCCGGTCGAGCACTATTTCAGACTGAACTTTCTGCATAAACTTCTCGACGGCATTTGAGATGGCAATTTTAAATGCGGGCTTGCTTACCGGGTCAAACATCAGTTCGATGTTCATACTGTCTCTACTGTTGCGATGTGGTAACGAAGCATTCATGCCAATCGTTTTGCCGATCTGGTTTGCAATAATGTTGCCACTATTCACAATTTCTGCACTGATGCCCTTGTTGATAATAATGGCGAACTGGTATTTACCAGCCTGAATATGCCTTTTGATTTCCTGATAGGTCAAGGTTTGACCGTCTATTTTTTCAACAATATTAAATTGATTTGAAGTAATCAATCCGGCTTTGATTTCATCGGCAACACGTCCCTGATCCAGATTTAAAAACAAGGCTTCAAACTTTCTGTCTTTATAATCTTTAAACGGACCATCCTGCACAAGTGCCATGATCATGATGAGCAGCATAGGCATAAGAAACAGCAAAGCCAAACCGCCCAGATCGCGCCGCATCAGGTGCCATTCTTTTGTATATGTTGCCAGTATTCTTTTCAAAATTATTAATTTTAATCTCGTACCTGATGGCCGGTAAGTTTAATAAATACCTCCTGCAAATTTTGCGTCTGATACTGTCCGATCAGTTTGCTGGGTTCACCTTGTACCACTTTCTTCCCATTATCAATGATCAGCACTTCATGGCAGATCGATTCTGCTTCTTCCAGCAAATGGGAAGTATAAATAACCGAATTCCCTGCTTCATTATATTTCTTTAAATAGTTCAAGATCATACTCCGTGAATGCACATCAACGCCGGCTGTGGGCTCATCCAGAATCAGCAGTTGCGGATTATTTAATAGAGAAGCAATAATATTAGCTCTTCTTTTCATCCCCCCCGAATAATGTTTGATTTGTTTGAGTGCATGATCTTTCAAACCAAATTCTTCCAGATACCGAGTGATCACTTCTTTCAGTATCCTGCCATCAATTTCAAGCAGATTTCCGTAATACAGCAGATTTTCCTGGCAGGACAAACTTGGATATAATGCGATCTGCTGAGGCACCACACTGATTTTACTTTTGATAAGGGCGGCCTCCTTTTTAATATCGCACCCGAGTACTTTCACTTCACCTTCAAACTGACCAATCAACCCGCAAATAATTGAGATGGTTGTGGTTTTACCGGCACCATTCGGCCCCAGCAATCCGACGATCCTGCCTTTTTCAAATTCAAAACTGAGATCATCCACCGATGCATGTTCGGCTTGTTTATACTTTTTATATAGATTTTTTACTGAAAGCATAGCTGATCAAAAGTGGCCCGGCGTCGCGGATACTTCAGACTTAAAATTTAATTGATTTAAACAGGTCATAGTCTGTCAGGTCATATTGCACAGGTACCACTGATGCATAATGATTACTGAGTGCCCATACATCCGTATCTTTACCTTTGTCCTGATTTTGAAATTCACCCGTGAGCCAGAAATATTTTTTGCCGTGTGGGTCTGTCCTTTCTACAAAACTTTCTTTCCATTTGGCTTTAGCCTGCCTGCACACTTTGACGCCTTTGTATTTTTTAAGCGAAATATTGGGGATATTGACGTTATACAGTCCGTGCTTGGGCAGTTGGCCTTTGATGAGTGCGTGCATGACCTCTGCAGCCACTTGCTGCGACAGTGAAAAGTCGGCTTCAAAACTGTAATCAAGAAATGAGAAACCGACAGCGGGAATATTTTCAATAGAGGCTTCCATGGCCGCGCTCATAGTGCCCGAATAGATGATATTGATCGAGCAGTTTGAACCATGATTGATACCGCTGAAACAGAAATCAGGTTTTTTGTGCAAAACCTTGTCAACTGCCAGCTTTACACAGTCGACAGGTGTACCGCTGCACTGATAGGCCTCCACTTCACCAAATAAATGCACCGGATGCAGTCGCAATGGCCGGCCGATAGTGATGGCATGCCCCATACCAGACTGGGGTGCATCAGGTGCCACTACCACCACACGGCCAAATTGCTTGGCAACCTCTACCAGAGCTGCAATACCCGGTGCTGTTACGCCATCGTCATTTGTTACAAGTATAGTGGGCTTTTCAGCCAGTGTTTTAGTTGATTTTTTTTTGCTCACCGCTTAAGAGTTTTGGTGTGGCAAAGCTACGCTATGAAACAGAATAGACACAGCGTTTTTCATAATAATTTCAGGTATGAAGCAAGCGGGGACAAATGCCTGACGGCCGGCCAAAAAAAACAGTGTCCCTCGTGAATAAAGCACAACATAGCAGCAGAAATAGCGCTGCTAAATTACAAATCGCTGTGGAGCATTTTCCGTCGGGCAATGAAATAATAGGCAGCAATAAAAACGACACTGACGATCAGAAAATAATAGGAAGGCATGGAAGCTCCGGCAGCACCGGGATTCACGATAGCTTTCAGACCAGAGAGACTTCGCAAGGGCAATAATTCATCACTGGTCTGCAAAGGAAAAAATCCGCCTGCTTCCGTACCTGACTTAAAATTGATATAAGTACTTAATCCGGATTCTATCATCAGATAAGCAAGAAAAAGAATGATGCTCAAACCTGCGCGCTTTACAAAAAGAGTCAGCAAAGCCACAAAAGACAAATAATTAAGGGTAAATATAAACACATAAATGATCATATGAGCCTGCTCAAAAATGCCGCTTCCACCCATTATGAAACCAAAAACAAGACATGCCACTGTGTAAAAAATCGTAGCTGCTGCTGAAATAGCCAGGATGAGGTAAGCTTTGGCATGCAAAAAATCGAGCCGGTGCATACCATCAATGATATGCTGACGCTGGGTTTTGAAGGTGTACTCGTTTGACATACTGATGATAACGAACATACATAGAAAAAAGGCGAACCAACTGTAAACGTAGGCCATGGTATTCCAAACATAGGGAAAGCCGTATGACTCGCTCGAAATTTTTACCGGTCCGCTGTTTAGCTGGTTTACAAATTTGCTAAGTCCAATATTCCACAGCAAAAAAAGTGTGATAAAGATGCCGGTGAGTATCCAAAAAGTACGGTAATTCTTATTTTTTAGCCATTCAATTTTTAATAGTTGCATGATATAGAATTTGAAAATTTATAACCGCGATGGCGGTTGATTAGTTATGCGGATTTTATTGGGTAATTTCAATAAATTTGCTTTCCAGACTGCGTTTGCGCTTTTGAATATGGGTTAATACCACCTGCTGATCAAAACAAAATTGATTTACATCTGCCGGGGTCAAATTGTTCTGCAGGGCCACCACTATCCACTTTTCATTGCTTTTGATCGTGATATGCTGATTTGCTTTCAAGACAGTTTCCAGTAGCTGCATATTGTTGCTACCCAGTTCAAGCAGTTCTTCATCACTCAGCACTTCGGCCACATTGCCCACGCTCAGCAGAGTGCCTTTTTTAAGAATGGCCACATCGGTACAAACCTTCTCCACTTCATCAAGCAAATGGCTGGCCATAATAATTGTTTTCCCTTCACGATTGAGCCGGATAATCAATTCCCGGATTTCTGCGATACCTTCAGGGTCAAGTCCATTGGTAGGCTCATCGAGCACCAGCACTTCCGGATCTGCAATGAGAGCAGAGGCTATCGCTAATCGTTGTTTCATACCTAATGAAAAAGTGCTGAACTTTGAAAAACGGCGCTCATATAATTTCACCTTTTTCAGTGCCTCGTCAATGTTTTTCCGCCCTTTGCCTTTGATCTCCGCAACAATATTGAGGTTATCAACTGCATTCAAATAGTGAAAAAAATTAGGTGTTTCAAGTAAAGAGCCAATACTCTTTCGTGCTTCTTCAGCGCTGCTGAAACCAGACCATTCAAAGGCACCTTCATCTGCTTTCAGCACATTCAGTAAAATACCCAGCAAGGTTGTCTTACCACTGCCGTTGGGACCCAGTACGCCGAATACAGAGCCTTTTGGTACCGAAAAACTGATACCGTTCAAAGCTTGCACGGGACCATACGCTTTTTTTATTCCGGAGATTTCAAGAATTTGGTTCATCTTGTAAATGTAGTAAAGGCTCGCGTAATTTAAACATCAATTATGGATGAAAGCCTACCTGTAGAGGATGAGTGGTCAGACAAATCTATTTATTATGGCGCGTCATTCACATAATAACGAAGGGAATTTGTACTGAAAAAAAATTACTTTTACCCAATGACAAAAAAAGAACGATATCGGTTTGTAATCAGTTATTTCAGTGAACATGCACCTGATGCGGAGACCGAATTGCTGTATGACAATCCTTTTCAACTACTGGTATCAGTGGTTTTATCAGCACAGTGCACAGATAAACGGGTGAATATGACCACACCGGCAATTTTTGAAAAATACCCTACAGAAAAGGAAATGGCCCTTGCAACTTTTGATGAATTATTTCCATTAATTAAAAGCATTAGTTACCCTAATAATAAAACAAAACATCTGATCGGGCTGGCCAAAATGCTGGTGAATGACTTTGAAGGTGAAGTACCTATGACTGTAGAAGAATTAATTACGTTGCCCGGGGTAGGGCGCAAGACAGCCAATGTGATTACGTCGGTGATCGACCAGCAACCCAATATGGCTGTAGACACGCATGTATTCAGGGTTTCAAACAGAATTGGTCTGACAAGCAACAGTAAAACACCCTTACAAACTGAAAAAGAACTGATCAGGCATTTTCCCACTGACCTGATACATAAAGCACATCACTGGCTCATACTGCATGGGCGATACGTTTGCGTTGCCCGCAACCCTCGTTGTGAAGCCTGCGGTATAAAGCCGG
>JADYYU010000168.1 GCA_020853515.1 Chitinophagaceae bacterium
CCACCGATGAGAAACAGTCCATATCCAACCCCGATACCTGCATAGTAATCGATTTTTGCTCTTTTCCAGAAATGATAATTACCTCTCACGGTTCCGGCCAGTTCATATGATTTGATCCCCATTTCAAATGGGCGATATTTTTGCAAAATGGTATCATAACTATCCTGATACCACGACACTTTATAATTGCTGTAAGAAGCATTGATACAAATACCAAAGCGGTTGCTGATCATGAACTCAGTTTTTGCCAGCAAGGGTCCGACCCCACTGACTACAATATCTTCTCTGCTGGTTTGATGCTTTAGATAACTGCGCACAATGCTGGGCGTTGCATATCCCACCGACAACATAAATTCATGTTTGCTGATGGCGTAGTCGTTTTCGCGATCGTGACGTTTGGCATTGGAGACTAAACTGCTTAAAAACAGAATCATCAGTAAGCAGGAAAATTTCAGTTGCATAATCAATTAAATATTCTTGCAATTTAATTATTATTTCCGGACAACAATCATTTTAGCTGGCCTTATCGGTGTATCAGCAATTTTAAATGTACTTTTGCAACTGCAAATTTTTTTTATTTGCATAAAATAATGTTTATAAATGAAGTTTGACGATTACCATTTTGCCCGTGAGATCAAGCAGAGCTTAAGTGAAATGAATTTTAAGAGGCCTACTGATATACAGTACAAAGCCATTCCTTCTATTTTAAAGGGCGAAGACGTATTGGCGATCGCGCAGACAGGCACCGGAAAAACGGCTGCATTTGCCATTCCAATTTTACATAAACTGCATTACGCCATACAAAAAAATAAAGAAGAAAACCGCATCAAATGTCTGGTGATGGTGCCTACACGTGAACTTGCCCTGCAGATCACGGAGGTTTTTACTTCATTGGCTAAACATACTGAACTGGTCATCCTGTCTACCTTTGGCGGTGTATCACAAGATCCGCAGATAGAAGAATTAATGTTTGGAATCGACATCCTCATTTCTACGCCGGGTCGTATGTTTGATTTACGCAGTCAGGGTTTTCTGGATATCAGCAAGGTAGAAATTCTGGTGCTCGATGAAGCCGATCATATGCTGGCGCTGGGCTTTCTGCAGGATATACATGATGTGGTTAGATGTCTTCCACGCAAGCATCAGACCTTGTTTTTTTCGGCTACCATCGACGAAAAAATTAAGGAGGTCGCCTATTCACTGGTTCACAATGCCATCCGGATACAGATCTCACCCAAAGATCCGGTTTCTAAGAATGTAGATCACGCCGTGGCGTATATAGAAATGGATGATAAAAGATTTTTTCTGGAGCGCATTATCCGCGAGAACGAAGGCAATAAGATATTAGTGTTTGTTCGTACCAAAGTGCGTGCCGAAAGGGTGCAGAAGGCAATGGAAAGAGTGGGCATCGAAACGGCAACCCTGCACGGTGATAAAGATCAGCAGGAGAGATTTGATGCGCTCGAAAATTTCAGACAGGGCGTGGTAAAAATACTGATCGCTACCGACCTGAGTGCAAGAGGTATTGACGTAGCAGGCGTGAAACTGGTGATCAATTATGATTTGCCCGACGTGTCGGAAAATTATGTGCATCGGGTAGGCCGTACCGGACGTGGCATGGAGAAAGGTCATGCATTGTCGTTTTGCGCAAGCGAAGAAAAAGTCATCCTGGCCGAAATAGAATCTTTTTTAGATAAAGAGATCAAAGTATTGGAAGTGTCAAAGTCGGAATATACGATGACCAAATTGCTTACCAACGAAGCCAAAAACGACTGGCAAAAATTGATGGCTGATGCAGAGGCAGAGGATGAAGAATGGAAGAAAAAAAATCCTAAAAAGAATCGTAAAAAATAATTTAGTTTTTATTAAGCAGCAGTATTTTATCAATTGTTTCAAACCAATTGTACAAGTGAATCGTCTATAGGGTACATTCAAATTTTATGAGAAAATTATTTTTAAGCACCCTGCTGCTTGTTGCATTTTCGTCTGCTTTAATGGCCCTTCCTTTTGCCTGGGGCAGCATGATACAACCCAAATCTTTTTTTGGCGATTCAAAACCACGCGCCATAAAATACAATAATGGATACATTTATGTTTACGGTAGGTTTAAAGATACCATCGATCTTGACATGGGCAATGGAACCAAATTTGTCAATGCCTATGATGCGAATAATTTTAGCGGATATCTTGCTAAATATGATCTGCAGGGAAATTTTATCTGGGGCGGAAGCCTGAAGGGAATCAAGACCGGTAATCCGAATTGTCCGGCCCCGCCCTACAATGAAATTATGGATATGACTTTTGACGCGGCCAATAATGTATATCTCACCGGTTACTACGACGACAGTGTGCGCTTCGAATTTGGTGGTATGGTCAAAGGATTGAAAAGCCCCTGCGGCGTTTCTGAATTTATTGTAAAACTTAATCCCGGTGGTGATGTGCTGATCGCAAATCATGTAACCGGTATGCAGTGCCCGACCTATTTTGCGGGCAATTCCATCACACTCGATAAAGGCAGCGGACTGTACACACTCACTGATTTTTATGGTACCGGCGATTTTGATTTTTCCGCAGGACAAAAAATATATGATCATCAGATCTATAGTAAATTTAATATCGTGGTTTCGAAATATAACCGAAGCACCATGGCGCTCGACTGGAGTGGAATGCTGGTTTGTAACAGAACATTATATGGTGAAAGTATTCTGGTAGACAATGATAAAAATATGTATGTGAGCGGAAAATTTGTAGGTATGATGGATGTAGACCTGTCGCCTGCTGTAAATAATATTTCAACTGCTGACACTACACATTTTGATTATTTTATGGCGAAGTATGATTCGAATGGTGTTTTTCAATGGGTGAATCAGTTTACGTATGGTGGCGGTTTTGATTTTGATGTAAGTCTCGACAACAGTAATCATATTTTATTGGCCGGAAATTTTAAAGATCATATCGGCATCTTACATAATAATATTTCGCAAGGTAATCTTACTTCGAATGGTGCCGCAAGCGATCTGTTTTGTATGAAGCTCGACCTGGGTGGCAATCTCATCTGGTCAAAAAGAATCGGAGGTACTTATGACGAGTATTATCAGGGTATGTCGGTGTCTGCAAGCGATCAGATTTTACTGAAGGGGTGGTTTAATCTGGCTACCGGTTTAAATCCTGCCAGTATGAGTAATGACTATACGATTGCTGGTATGGCCACTAATGGACTGATAAGCTGCCTGTCGCCCAATGGAGATTTTGTGTTCGGTGGTATTTCAAATGCATTAGGCAATCCAAATAATCAGGGAATTGGCGGCGCTATTTATACGTGCTCTGTCTGGGATCCAGCCGGTAATATTTACTTAGCCGGGCAAAATATCTGGCAGTCTGATATCAATCCGGACACCAATGCGAATGCGACTAATATGGTGAATAATACCAATAATAATTTCAATACTTTCGTGATGAAACTCGGCATCAATAGTCCAAACGGTATATCAGAAACTGCGCTCAGTCATGAGGTGATTTGCTTTCCGTCACCGGCAAATAATGACTGTATGATACAAAGTGCGGACGAAGCTATCAACAGCATCGAAGTCTATAACGCAATGGGACAACTGGTTGCGAAAGCAGCACCTAACAGCCGATCTTACCGCCTCGATTTGTTTTCATTTAGCAGTGGTATTTATTATGTGAAATACTCCCTTCAAGATAAGAACGGTATGCTGCGGTTTGCTGTGAGCAAGTAGTCTGAGTACTTATCATCACCGAAGCAGGCATCCGCTTTTTCAGACAGGCTGAAATTTGACGAAGGCAGCATCGATCTTTTTTGCAAGGTCAAAATCTAAATCTGTGATACCTTGTACACTATGTGTATTTAATCTGATCTTGACCTTGTTGTACACATTGAATATTTCGGGATGATGATTCATTTTTTCTGCAGCAATGCCGATCTGTACGATAAAAGCAAGTGCCTCAGAAAAATTTTTAAAAACAAAATCTCTTTCAATTGCCTCGCTGATCAGTTTCCATTGTGGAAAATCATTGAGCTTTTCCATAATAGCTTGACTTGAATATACAGGCATGGTCATTCGATTTAAATTTCTCTTTTGGCATCAAAACGTTCCAGTTCATTGGCAACTTCCGTGAGGAAACTGGCACCTA
>JADYYU010000169.1 GCA_020853515.1 Chitinophagaceae bacterium
AAATACCTCTATGTCAGGGGGGAATGTAGTACAAATGGCTCAGGGCAGCCGCACTAATGATGAACAGGTAAAAGCCTTGTCAGAAACTACCGCAACGAGGGTGGAAACGGGTGGTCAGTTATATGCCACTTCCTGCAGTAAATGCCATGATCTGTTTAAGCCTGCCACCCGCAGCGCCAGTTCATGGGTTGAGATCATGAAAACCATGGGGCCTAAGGCAGAGCTTGAGGTGGGACCCTATTTGATGATATCTTCATACCTGATAAAAAATGCAAAAGGATAACTAAAAATCAACAATAATAAAAAATGACCGCTCAGGCGGTCATTTTTTATTAAGTTCAATACTGAAGATTAGTGATTTACAACTACTTTACGGGTAAGGTTGCCAACTGCTGATTTCAAATTCAGGTTATAGATACCGTTTGGTAAAGATGCGATCTGAATATTGTCAGTGATTTTTTCAGACTTTGAAAAGTTTTTGCTGTAGATCGTTCTTCCGAACAAATCAGTGACAGATAGTTCAACTTCATTGTCGGTAGTACCTGAGTAGTTAACGGTTAATTGACTGCTTGCAGGATTAGGTGATACGATCAACGCATTTACATCAGTAAATTCATTAACCTGATTTACCACACCATAACGCAAATTAATGTTGTCTATATACAGGTTGTTACCGTATCCGCTTCTACCTACAAATTTCACTAAAACATTTGCCTGACCGAGTAAACTGTTCAAACTGAGTGAATACCCTTTCCATTGAGCCGCTGTAGGGCTGAATGCAGAAGCACTTGCAGGAGCCGTAGCCAATGCAACACCGCTGGCTTCCCAGATCGTTTGCCATGAATTGCCACAGTTGGTAGATGCGAGCACCTGTAATGTGTCGTACAGGCTGTTACCACCTGAAGTATAATAAGTGTAAGCTTCAAAGAAATCTAACGATGCTGCTGTTTGACCAGCCATATTAATGTCCGTTTTTGGCAAATAAAGATCAAGCGCACCTGATTGGATTTCATAGAACATGCTTTCAGCAGAGCCACTACCACCGCCTTGCGAAACAGCGGCGCGATTCCAGATTTCAGAACCTACAGAAGCCACGGTACCAAAACCGGCAGGAGGGAAGGTAGCTGATGAAAAATCTTGTGTAACAGGCACTGCTACTGCAGTAGGATAGGTTACAAACACTTTTTTGGCAGGGCTTGCCTGATTGGTCAGAGCTGCAATTGCATTAGGAGCAGAAAGGTAGCAACTGTAGGTATGGCTGCCATTGCTTAAACCGCTCAGTGCAGGCAAGTTTACGTTCGCAGTTGAACCCGGTGCCAGATTACCAGTCCAGTTTTGAGTTTGATAGGCAGCGCCATCTAAACTGTAGTTAACAACACATGAGGTCAGATTTACACTACCCTGATTTTCGATTGAAACACCAGGACTGGCGGTGCTTACGCAACTCAGATCCTGAATACCGGTAATGTTAAGGTCAGAAGCATAAGGAGGTTTACTAAATGCAGCCTGATGTACTGTTTTTGAAGAAGCGTCTTGTACGAAAGCCACCACACCCAACTGAGTTTTAGCATAAACATAAGCCGGTACAGCAATTGTCCAGCTCAAATTTACCACCTGACCGGCAGTCATATTAGCTAAGGTAATGCCATTCGCATCCGGATGCATTTTTCTCATTACATTTTCAAACTTCATCTCTCCGTTTGTACCGGGAGCAGCCGCAAAAGTGATCAGACTTTCGCTCAATGCAAGATACAATTTAAGATTACCAGAAACAGCCTGTGAAGCAGTGATGGTCAGATTAACGGTCACTGAATCTGTAGCCGCGTTAAACATATGGGTCAGATTCATAGAAATGGGGGAAGAGATCGCATACTCAGCATCAATTTGTGCTTGTGTCAGTGCTGCAGGAGCACCTGCGTATGCATTCGCTGTTGCCGGCATTTTGCTAGTGTCACCGTCCATTACGCCAAAAGGTACACCACTTACGCCATATACAGTAACCCGGGTAGCCACATCAGATTGATTTGCTGCATTCATCGGATCTACACCTGGCCATGATGTCTGGTATTTCAATGGAATCACCTTACTGGTATTTTGATCCAGCAAAGCATTAAAAGTGGGGTTCTGAGCAGCGCATGGAGGGCAGCTCGCATTGGTAAATTCCTCTACAAGCACCATTCGTTGTACCTGCGCATTCGCAGATAACAAGGCACCCATAGCAAAAACAGATAGTAGTAGTTTTTTCATTTTTTTGTTTTTATTTTAGTCACAAATATACTTCATTCCCACTTTATTAAAAAAATTTAACAAAAATATGTTCTCCATAATATAATAAATAGTAATTTGCACTCTATAAACATTTACGATGATGAAAAAATTAATCTTATCAACAATTTTCGCCGCTGTCAGCAGTCTGTCATTTGCACAGATCACTTTGTGGAAAGATACTGTAGAAGTGTTGAATCTCAACAAGCCCTTAAGCGGTTATGCCTTGTTTGACACACTCTATAATAATACTAACAGTCCGATTACAATTACCTGGAATAAATTAAGTGATGACTTGCTGTTTGGCTGGTCTGGTACAGGAATTTGTCAGAACGGTACATGCTATCAGTATGACAATGCGCAGCATCCCTTTACGATACCGGCAAACGGTAAAGGTGAAATTGATGTGATGATGAACATCGCAGCCAATGCTACCAACGGATGCAGCTATGTGACCGTTGAATTTTCAGAACCTGGTGTTGTTGCAAAAAAGAATATTACGTATAAATTTTGTACAAATATTGCGGCTGCTACCAAAGATCTGGACGCAAACAACTTCGTGTCTGTTTATCCTAATCCGGCCAGTAACTTTATTTACCTGAATATTCTGGATCCTAAAGTTACCGACATACAGGTTGTCAATGTGATTGGCAAAAAAATATACCATTATGACGTGGATGCCACTACACCAAACCCAATGAGAGTGCCACTGGATAATATTGCAAAAGGAATCTATTTACTGCAGTTCACCGATAATAACGGTAAACTGATCGGCGTAAAACGAGTGACCAAACAATAATAATAAATTTATTTAATGATCAAAAAAATGACTTTCTTTGTGAAGGTCATTTTTTTTTTGGAAAAAAATGTCTGCACCACACTTAAATCCACCCACACTTAAATCCACCCACACTTAAATTCACCCGCAAGTAATACATACCATGAAAATAGTTTCATACAACGTAAACGGCATCCGTTCGGCCATGAGCAAAGGACTGCTTGAATGGATACAGCAAGACCAGGCCGATATTTATTGTTTTCAGGAAACCAAAGCCCATGAAGCTGATATCGATAAAGCGAGCTTTGAAAAGCTAGGTTATCATACTTATTTTTTTTCTGCTCAAAAAAAAGGATATAGCGGCGTTGGGGTCATTACTAAAATTAAGCCCAATGATGTCATTTTCGGATGCGGATTTGAGCAGGCTGATTTCGAAGGCCGGGTGTTGCAGCTTTCCTTTGATGAGTTTGACCTCATCAACACCTACTTTCCGAGCGGTAGCAGCGGGGAAGAAAGGCAAGGGTATAAAATGCGTTTTCTGGCAGATTATATCGCATGGCTACAAGGAAAACTTGCCAGTCCCAATACCCGATTGGTAGTGGCCGGCGACTACAATATCTGTCATCAGCCCATAGATATTCATGATCCGAAAGGCAACCGCAATTCAAGTGGTTTTTTACCTGAAGAGCGGGCATGGATGGACGACTTTTTTGCCTGTGAAATGGTAGACAGCTTCCGGCAAATTAATCCACACCCACATCAATACACCTGGTGGAGTTTCAGGGCGAACGCACGTACTAATAATAAGGGTTGGCGGATAGACTACATAAATGTGTCAAAAGCGCTTAAAGAAAATATTGCCGATGCTGCGATCTATGCCGATGCAAAACACTCTGACCATTGTCCGGTGATGCTGCAGCTCAAATTTTAAGATCATTCAGCACTGATAAATTTAAAGGCATCCTGCGCATTGATGATCATATCATTGATCCAGGCTTTATCGCTGGCCAGCGTACTGTGATGAATTGCACCCGTATTAAAGTCTATCACCGGGGAGTTATACATACTGTTGAGGTCAAATTCAAGATTCAATGTTTTGCTGCTGCCGCTCACTGTCATATTTATGGGAACTGAAACTGTTGAGTAAGCAAGGTCTGTACCTAAATGATATTGCAGATCCAGGGTGTCTCCGATCGTATTAATAAATCTGCCTTCATGCTTCATAAACAGGTAACCGGTATTCCAGTTCCAGATCATGTTATAAGCAGGATCGAGATCTCCGTCCTGAGCGCCATTGTGATTTCTTGCTGAGTCGATGCCGAGATTAAATCGAATACTTTTGTAGACTGCATTCGGCAATAAGCCGGCAGAGATCACCGAAAAATTTTGCGTATCAAAAGCGTCTATCAGATCGTAATTGCCCAGCTTAATATCTTCATTATTATCTGTAGTTAAAATAACATTGCTCACATAATATTTGAGCATGCTTACATTATAGATATTACCTGCTGCATTGGTATAATTGTATTTGCCATATTCAACCGGCTGGCCGGCTACAGTATTCTGAAAATGGATTGTCACATTCCCTGATTCAGGAATGGTGGTGGTATTTTTTTTACAGGAAAAGAAGAAAAGGACCGAGCTTGCAAACAGCAAATATTTTTTCATAAATCTGAATTATATACCAAAGTTAGGGAAAAAAGTTTAAACGAAGATTTTTAAGCTGACTCTTTGCGACTGTGACAACTTACCTGAGAGTTGCCGTCACCAGACTTATGCGATCGTTTGGAAAACGTTTTTCGACCCTTTCAAATTCCATTTTGCTAAAATACCTGCTGCTACGTCCGGATCAATATTTATTTTACCGTAAACGCATACTGTACTAAGTTAGCTCCCATGCGCAGTGCAAGTTGTCGCTTTTCTTCAGGATCTTTATGTACCTCCGGGTCTTCCCAACCATCATTCAGATCGGTTTCTACGGTGTAAAAACAAACCAGCCTGCCCTGATAAATCAGTCCGTATCCTTTTGGGGGTTTATTATCATGCTCATGGATCTTTGGCAAGCCATTGGCAAAATCAAACTTTTGATGATAGACAGGATGCGAAAAGGGCAACTCCACAAAGTCAAGTTCCGGAAAAACTTTCTTCATGGCCGGTCTGATAAACTTATCCAGTCCATAATTATCATCTACGTGCAAAAAACCACCAGCCATCAGATAGGTTCTTAAATTTTGGGCTTCGGCATCGTTAAATGTGATACGGCCATGACCGGTGGCGAAGATGACGGGATAATTGAGTAGTTCGCGGCTACCGGCTTCTACCTGTGCTTCCTGTAAGTCAAATTGTGTGTTGAGATTTTGGTTGCAGAAGCGGGCCAGATTTTTTAAAGCCGTTGGATTGGCATACCAATCACCACCACCGCCGTACACCAGCAAACCCAGCTTCAGTTTCTGACCCTGCACCAGAAAAGCGCAGCTAATTAAACTAATTATTAGAATCGTTTTTTTCATTGAATGGCATTAAAAAGAGTACATACATAGAGTCCGGCGGTTTCGGTTCGCAGGCGGTTATGTCCAAGCTGTACCGGCACAAACTGATGTTGTAAACACAAATGTACTTCATCTTGTGTAAAGTCGCCTTCCGGACCAATCAGAAACAGCGTATGGCGGGCTGCTTTTAACACTTCATTCAATGGCTGTCTTTCATATTCAAGGCCGCAATAGGCAATATATTTTTGTTGATCTGGCAGATTTACAATCTCATTGATTGGAGCAGGATCATTCAGTACAGGTAAAATTGACTGCTGTGATTGCAGCATTGCGGCCACCAATATTTTTTCAAAGCGTTCTTTTTTAAAAAAAGTTCTTTCGCTGCGATGACTCAGCAAGGGGGTAATTTGTTCAATTCCCAGTTCAGCCGCCTTCTCTAAAAACCATTCCATCCGGGCTGCATTTTTGGTAAAAGCAATAGCAATGTGTAAATGCGGGCTGCGCTGCTTGTCAGTGCTGAGAGCTGCAATTTCAAGATCGGCTGCTCTTTTAGTGACGTGCTTCAGTATAGCTTCAGCTCGCTGACCGTTGCCGTTTACCAGGCAAATCGTTTCACCTTCTTTCATACGCAGCACATTCAGTATATAATGCATGTTGGCATCACTTAAAGTAAGCGGTCCTGCCCCGTCAAAATGTTCGTAAAAAAATGGAAGTTGACTCATAACAATTACAACACCGCTTTGAAGGTATCGCCCTGCTTGATATCGCCGGTGGTAAAGCCTTTCTTAAACCAATACATCCGTGGCTGGCGGGTGCCATGGGTCA